>JAJYGJ010000151.1 GCA_021790695.1 Nitrospirota bacterium
ACATGCAAAGGGCCCAGCCCGTGCTGCTGTCCCATCACCTTCTGGCCTACGCGGAGATGTTTGACAGGGACATCGAACGGTTCCAGGGGGCACTGAAGAGGACAAACACGCTTCCGCTCGGCTCCGGCGCGCTCGCGGGCACCAGCCTGCCGATAGACAGGGGCTTCGTGGCCCGCCTTCTGGGTTTTGAACGGGTCTCCGCCAACAGCATGGATTCCGTCTCGGACAGGGATTTTGTCCTTGAGTTCCTCTGCCACTCGGCGGTCCTCATGATGCATCTGTCCAGGCTTTCGGAGGAGATCGTCCTCTGGTCGACGGCGGAGTTTGGCTTCATCGAGCTCCCCGATGCGTTTGCCACCGGATCGAGCATGATGCCGCAGAAAAAAAACCCGGACGTAGCCGAGCTTGCCAGGGGCAAGACGGGCAGGGTGTACGGCAACCTGATGGGGATGCTGACGATCATGAAGGCCCTTCCGCTTGCCTATAACAGGGACCTGCAGGAGGACAAGCCGCTCCTGTTCGACACCGTGGATACCGTGAAATCGGTGCTCCGGATATTTGCGGAGATGCTGCCGGCCGTTAAATTCAAAAGCGCCAGACTGAAGAGCGCGGCCTCCGGTGGGTTTTCGACCGCGACGGACATGGCCGAATATCTTGTGGGAAAGGGCATGCCCTTCAGGCAGGCCCACGGGGTGGTGGGCAAACTGGTGCTTTACGCCTCGGGGGCCGGAAAGGGGCTTGAATCGCTGAGCCTGGAGGAGATGAGGAGTTTCAGCCCTCTTTTTGACCGACCCGTCTTTGACCTTCTTTCACCGGAAAAATCCGTTTCGACCAAAAAAAGTTTTGGCGGCACCGCCCCGGCCGAAGTAAAAAAACAACTAAAAAAGCAACTGGGGGCCGGGCGAAAACTGCTCGGGAAGAAGGAAAAACCGTCGGCCGGGGTTTCGGGAGACGATTGAGGTTCTTTCGGGGGTCGGTCCCGCGACTTTTGCTTGCCTGCGCGGCCCTTGCCGTGCTTGTCTCCTGCGGCCACAAACTCCCGCTTACGCTTGCCCCCTATGCGGCGCCCGGCCCGCCTGAAAATCTCGCCGCCGTCCAGAGGGAAGATATAATGACGCTCTCCTGGTCTTACAGGCAGAGCGAAAGGATAAAAGGTTTCCTCATAATGAGGAAGTCCCCGGGCAGGATTCCCGGCTGCCCCGTCTCCGGACCCCTCTCTGGCACCACCCCCGCAAAGGCCGCGCCCGGAGGCGTTTTTAAAAAAATCGCGTTCGTCACGGGCACCACGTATTCAGGGCGCCTCATCTTCGGAAACGTCTACACCTATCAGGTGAGGGCGGAAACCACAACCGGCGTCCTTGGAACCCCCGCCCTTATTTCCGTGCCGGCTCTTGTCCCGCCGCCGCCCCCGGAGGGGATCCACTTTGCCATTGGAAACTCCCTGTTGACGCTCGGCTGGAAGGCGGAGGGAACGTGGAACGGCCGCCAGGTGTTTTATAACGTATACGGCGGGGCCGCAAAGCCGAAGGCCGCCCTTCCGCTTCTTAATGCGGTTCCCATCGGCCGGAATTCCTTTTCGTTTGCTCCAAGGCCGGCTGAGGATATGATCTACCGTGTAAAGGCGCTTCTTGGCGGCCCGTTCGTATATGAAGGCAAGGGCGCCTCTGTCATTGTGAGACCGCGGGACTTCGTGCCTTCACGCCCCGAAAGGCCCGAGACCGTGGTTGTGCCGGGAGGGATAAGGCTTATATGGCAGCCGAATCCCGAAACCTGGGTCTCCGGCTACCGGGTGTACAGGATGAAGGGCACAATACCGGTGAAGATCGGGTCTTCAACCGTGCCCACCTTCTTTGACAAAGGGGCAAGCTCCGGCACTTACCGTATAAGCGCCGTCGGCAGCGTCGCGCAAAGCCCTCTTTCCGAGCCATCGACCGTTCCCTGAACCGTCCCCGGCAACTTCTGTCCCGGGGGCTGGTCCCCTGCGGCTCAGACAGTCGGAGATGCGGCCGCTCCGCTTCGCCGGCATCGGCAAGCCATGTCGCTCAAGCCCCTCACGCCCCTATGAAATTGCCTTTCGTTTATCGAAACTGAGACATTACCCGGGGTTAGCAAAACCGCCATGCCCGGCCCCCGTGAGCTAACGTGAGCTAAAATGAACTGTGCTAAAATGAACGATGAAGCCCGTTTCGGAAAACAGGAAGGCATATCACGATTTTTTCATAGACGAGACCTGCGAGGCGGGCATTGCGCTTACCGGCACGGAGGTCAAATCCATCCGGCAGGGCAAGGCTAATCTCAGGGACAGCTACGTCCTCATAAAGGACGGGGAGGCATTCCTGCTTGGCTGCCATATAAGTCCTTACAGCCACGGCAATATAATGAACCACGATCCTCTGAGGACAAGGAAGCTCCTGCTTAAAAAAAGAGAGATAGACCGGCTCAGGGGAAAGATCATACAGAAGGGTTATACCCTGATACCGCTTAAAATGTATTTCAAGGGGCCTTATGTTAAACTAGAGATAGGTCTTGCGAGGGGCAAGAAGTTCTTTGACAAGCGGGAGGCTTTGAAGGAAAAAGAAGCCAGCCGCCAGATTGAGCGGGCCCTTAAAAGGGCCAGGTGATTGTCCTTCCCGAGGGGGCGAAAGGTCTCGACGGGGGTTATGAGGCTCAGATGGCATGCCGTGGCTCCATCACCACGTAAAAAGATGGAACAAACACAAAAGCCAACAACGAACTGGCACTCGCCGCTTAATAAAAAGCGGCAAGTCCAGCCGGGAATGTCCGCGGCCCGGCCGGACTTAGATAGCGGGCTGAAGCTTCCGGTTGGCCTCCTTCCGGAAGACGAAAAATCAAACGGGGGGATAGGCGAGCGCATGGCGCGGCCGTTCGCAGGGCGCGAGCCGAAACTTCAAATAGACGGCCTAAGCATGTAGAAGTCTGAACGTAGTGCTTCCGGACGCGGGTTCGATTCCCGCCGCCTCCACCAAAAAATCGTTTAGTTTTCAGGAAGTTGTAGTCTTTTGATGCCGTTCCGGTTGGTATACCGTTTTTTGCGCCTTCGCTCCTGTTCTTTCGGGCCTGACCAGGCCCCGGTGATATGCCTGCGTTTAAAAGAAAACGTTATATCCAATCGGCCTCGTTTCATGTATCAATGGTATAATCAACTTGAATGAGCCCCACGATTTTACGCGAAAAAGGCTATCGCTTCTTTTTCTTCTCCCGCGAGGAAACCAGAATGCATGTTCACATAACATGTCCTGCCGGAGAGGCGAAATACTGGCTGGAGCCAGAAATCGAGCTGGCTAAAAACCATAAACTTACACGCGTCCAATTGAAAGAAATTGAGAGCGTAATCGAGGTACATTACAATGAGTTCAAAAGTGCGTGGAAAAAGCATCTTCTCGGTTGAGGTCACGAACATTTCCAGCAATGGCGTATGGCTCCTTGCCGGGGGAAGGGAGTTATTCATGGCCTACGAGGATTTTCCATGGTTCAAGGATGCCCCTATCGGCAAGATCCTTAAAGTCGAGGAGCCTCACGAGGGGCATTTTTACTGGCCCGGCCTGGATATAGACTTGACTGCTGAGATCATCGAGCACCCGGAAAGATTTCCGCTAAAAGCCAAAAAGGAATGAAGCAATGACAAAAAAAGAGCTTGCAGAGAGTAATATAGGGATAACGTTCGATTTCGTGAGGCGGGTAATCGAGAGCCCGGCGCTTGCCGATTCCTTTGCTAATGGCGCGGAACTGGATTTTATCGACAAGGAAATGCATTTAAAACATATGGCTGCCAAAAGGGGCAGGAGAATATACCGGTACAAGGTTGAACACACGTTTGAGCCGATTAAAGGATAGCGGCTATATGCCGGTTGAAAGCGCCCTGCACGGCTAGAAAAATGAGGCCCCGTTCCGATGGCCGCCTGATTGGCCTCGGAAAGCCTGTGTTTAAGCGGGTCGCGGCGGGTTCGATTCCCGTCGCCTCCACCAAAAAAATCGTTATTTTTCGAGTGGTTTCTCAAAACAAGTTAACATAATAAGTCTGGCCGTCATTTCGTTATCCAAGGGCCCTCCTGATGGATTCCCTCAGCTCCGCTGTCTTTAAAGGCTTGGGAAAGAAATCGTGGACGCCGCCCCTGACGGCCTCTATGACCACATCCAAACTGGCGAAGGCGGTGATCATTATAACCTTGGTGCGGGGATTAAGGTCCTTTATGGACCTGAGGACCTCGAAACCGTCCCTGTCTTTCATTTTGAGGCCCGTCACGACGATATCGAACTCGGTCTCTCTTATTCTCTCAAGGGCAATAGCGGGGTTTACAAAGGTCTCGATCTCATGGCCTTCCCGCTCCAGCGAGAGTTTGGCCATATCTGCCGCGATCTTCTCGTAATCGATTATCATTATCCTTGCCATCGAATGAAACTCCTGTCTTTCCTTTTTCCCATAAAAATAAAAACATGCCGCAGACAAGGCACAAAAAATCCCTCATTCCAGTACGCGTTTTGCGATGTCGAACCCCACTTCCCGGGCCGGCAGATACCATCGCAGTCCGTCAATGGTCATGAGCAGGCCGGCCGCCATGAGGACAAAATCCAGAAAGGCAAACGGGCCCGGCCCTAAAAGCTTTCTCATCGCAAGCCCCACGCTCATAAAGGCTATGCCCGTCCGTATGAAGGAAAGCCCGGTCCTTGCCCTTGCATAGATCGTCCGGTGGCAGCCGGCGATCGTCCTCTGGGCGGCCAGCATGTTTCTTTCCCTGGCCAGATGGGTCCTCTCCTTGCTGGCCGGGACGGGGGCAAGAATACTGCAGTAGGCGGTCACCAAATCCCCCATGCGGGCAAGCATCCTCTTTTTCGTTTTTTCCATGACTGTGCCTTCCATGTGGTATCTTTCCGTAAACTGAATGCTCGCGTTCGTCACCTCGGCCAGCGTCCTGGCCCCTGGCGCGATCATCCTGGACCCGCGCATCCTGAGATAGTCGTAGAGACCGCCGAGCGCGAGAACCGTTCCTGCAATGAGCACCGCGCCGTAATACGGTTTTAGCGGATGGTAAATCCTGATCCTCGCCAGGGCGTCGCCAAGGGCCACCATGGCAAGCCCCCACCTGAGGAGTTTCAGCGATGTCCTGATCCTGGCCATATCGGTCCTGTAACAGGCGAGCCTTGTCCTCCAGTGGGCCATGATGTTGCGCCAGAAGGCAAGCCCCGTCCTCTCTATCCCTATGATGAATTTTGGTTTCGCATGGAGATAATCCTGAATAAGCCACTGGATGTCCTCGGCAAGGGCAACCCTGAACTCATACTCCCCGGCCGCAACCAGTCTCATCGCCTCGCTCCTCATTTCCCGGCTTTCAGGGTTCACGGCCGCAATGACAGCCTTCCCCTCCCGAATTATCACAGGGAACCATTGGTGGATAAGAAGCACGTCGCTTTTGAGTCCCTCGAACAGATGCGAGGGCACAGGCAGCCTTTCGTCATATTGGATAGACTCACAACCGAAATGACGGGCCAGGGCGGAAAGCATTGCCTCCCTCGATACGCGCAATTCCCTCAAAAGCACGCTTTCCACCTCTATCCCGCGGGCCCTCGCCGTGTCCCGCGCCTTCAGGAGGGCCTCTTTCGTGATGACGCCGTCTTCGACCAGGGGCAGGAATTTCCTTATGGCCTTATCGGTCATGACTGAAAACCACCTTTTTCCACGACCTGCAAGGTTCGCTGTAGTCCGGCGGCTCGATCTCGAAATCCCCGAAACAGTAAGGCAACTGTTTTCTTATCCTCTCGGCGGGGATAAACCAGTAAAGCCCGTCCCCTATCATATATAGACCCACAGCCATGAGCAGAATTTCAAAAACGGTCCAGGGCGTGCTTCCCCTGAAGAAATAAATAAAAAGTCCCGCCCCCACCACGAGGATGTTGAACCCCGTCCTTATGAACGCCATCCCCGTCCGCGAGCGCGCCATCACCGTCCTTAACCTGGACATGACGGTGCGCCTGTCGGCAAGGAGCGTGCGCTCGAGCGCCAGGCCGGTTGTGGCCCATACGCCCGGTTGCTGCCCCGCGCAGACCGCCAGCGCCGGATGCTTTTCCATCGGATGTCTTCCATTCGGCGCGTCAAAGTGAAAAGATGAGGGGAAGACGCGGTCCCATATCGTCTTCCATCCCGCGGCCTTTTTTACGCTTTCCAGCCCCGCATTCGCC
>JAJYGJ010000171.1 GCA_021790695.1 Nitrospirota bacterium
CGTCGAAGGCCCTGAAGGCATTTATGTGGCAGTCCAAAAACGCCGTCATCGTGCAATGCTCGATAAACTCCACGAACATGTGCCTGGAATAGCCCAGGACCATCACAAAAACATACAGGGTCTGCACCGCCCGTTCGGCGCGAGGACCTGAAAGTCCCCAAAGTCCACCTGGGCCTGCTGCCCGGGCATGGTCTCGAACCGCAGGTATGCGATCCGGTCCCGGCTCTCCTTTACCTGCCTTACGTAACGCTTTACCATAGTGTAGCTGCCCTTATACCCTGCCGGGCCAGCATCTCATGCACCCTCGTGGCCTGATAATTCTCCGTGCTTAACCAGTCCTCGATTGTTCCGTGCCAAGGCTCAAGCGCCGACTTCCGCTTTGACTTCCGGTACGCCGGGAACTCCTTTGATGCAAGATACTTCTTCACCGTTTTCCTGTGGAGCCCAAGTTTCCGGGCAATCGCCCGGATCGAATACCCCTGCCGCTTCAACGCCCAGATATCCATGCATTCCTCCTTGCCGACCATCCGCACCTCCCGCCATCGAGCGATAGGTTGATGATACGACTTCTTCTATGAGGAACGCCCCTCGGAAGTGGTACACTTTTCGCGCCCGTTTTTGGTACATTTTCTCACGCCCCGCGACACCGTCAAAGGGTACCGCAGGTTCACTTTTTTGGATGTTAAAAATTTCGACATATTAAGACGGCCATATGTAAGGCGACACAAATTGACTACGCCTGTGATGGGGGTGCAATTGGGTGCGGCCCGGCGAGGAGTTGGATGCCCACCCTGAAGAGTTCAGGGGTTATCATCTTACACCACCTGACGGAACCTTCCCTAGCCTCCCTCCATGGCTCACCGGAGACGCTGAGGCGCATGCCCTCGTCGAGACGGACCGGGGCGTAGATGCAGATACCCGACTCGCTCAGGTCCAAAGATATGCCGTGCTTGATAATGCTCTTCGAGCGCCCCTGCTCCTCGAATGAATAGCTGCAGGAAATCGGAAACGTCGCAGGCTCCCGTTTTTGGGCCCTGGCTTCGGGCCGACTGCCCTCTGTCATTTAATACCTCCGCATATGCCGGTAAAAGTAGAAAACGGTACCATGGCCAGTGGCGTGCAAGGCACAGGTAAAAGGAGTTCCAGGCCTTTTAAAATCGCCCTATCGAGATCCAAATATACTGAAAAAACATGCGGTCTTTCGATAAATTTAGTAAAACATAAATTTTCCCGAATGTCTACAGGGATCGTCGACTGGAGATATTTTGAAAGCGCATTGTCATTTATTAATCCGGCCATATATATGGATACATTGTTTTCCATTTCTGTCATGCCGGCCTCAAGTTTTTTTTTATTGAGAACAAATCGGGCGGCATCCTTTCTTGAATAAAGATTCCCTCGATCCCGGACAAGCCGGGACAGCCAAGCGGGAATGACAACTTGTATCTGTCAGAAAATGTATGCCTGTCCATTGTCTCGGTTCGTTCATTATGTTCGCAATATATCTGCAAAATTCATACCCGCTTCTTACACTTACATTGGCGGGTGATTTCCCGGGCCGCAGATCGGGCCTTGTTATGCTGTCAGGGCGGGGGATCAGGCGATTTGACGCCGCCAGCGTTAAGGCCGGTGAACCGGGCAATACGCTTGTGGAACGGGAATATCATTTTCAGGTTTGCGGGGCGCACACAGGCTGGAATGAAAAATAAGCGGTTTCCAGGGCAGATACGACCTCTATTAAAAAATCAATGTCGGAAAATTTGACAGTCCTCGTTTTTAAAGAATGAACCAGGGAAAGAAAAATATATCATTTTTTGTCACTCGAAAATAAAGAAAGAAAAAAAATTTTTTCAATCCTGGGTTGCAAGAGAATAGCCATCCCATACCGCGAACAGGGTCAAAAGACCTAAAGTTCGCAGATAATCGAATCAACCGCATATCCAATACTCTAATTTTTTTGAAAAATAATATTTCTAAACAAATAAAATCCAAGAAACTGCGAAACTTTCCATTTCAGATTCGATTTATACGCAAGTATAATGCCGATTGTAAAAAATTAATTTCCCACAAAATAAATCACGCCTATCAGCCCTGTTTGAAATCGTTTTTTCAATATAAATTCATGATTTTCGTAATTGGAATGTTTCCACGCCGCAATAATATTTAAAGGTATATATAAAAAAATAATGTAAGGTAATTTTAACAGTTTGTAATCTTTTCTTAACATTTGTTTGACTCCCTTTTGGTTTATTCGGATATTTTGCAACCTTAAATTGGTAGACAAGCTTTCTGTAATTGATTAATTCTAATGACATTGATTAGGGAAATTATTGGAAGACGCAAGGCCTAAGAAGCGTCTGGAATTGCTGATTCAGATGATGATTCCGGGGAGACAGCCCTAATTTTTTTTCAAAAATTGGCCGATAAGATTAGTGTGCGGCTATTGTAAGGAGGGGGGGGTGAAAATAACCAGGGCGGGCGTCATATACATATTAAAAGCCGTATCGATCTGCCTGGCGGGGACCCTTCTGCTTAGTGCGTGCCAGCCAAAAACCAAGGAGCAGCTTTATAACAAAGGTGTGCAACTCCTGAAAAAAGGAGACGCCAGGACTGCCGTCATTTACCTGGAAAACGCCCTCAAAAAGGACGATGCGTACACGCAAGCCAGGCTGGAACTGGCAATAGCCTATAACCGGCTTGGCAAACTGGACACTGCTCAGACCGAGCTTGGCAAAGTCCTGAAGGCGGACCCTTCACTGGCAGAGGCCCATATTGAACTGTCCAGGGTATACCTGGAGCAGGCGAAGCCCGACCTTGCGCTGCAGGAGTTAGGGAAAGTTCATGTCACGAAGGCGACATATGCCCGTGTCACGGAAGAAACCGGCTGGGCTTACGCGCTCAAGAATGATTATCCGGCTGCCCTGGGCATGTTTGATAAGGCCCTTTTGGCCGGTGGCGACGTGGTGGAAACACGGCTTGCTATGGCAAAGATTTATTTCAAGATGAGTGATACGGCAAAAACCGAACAACAGCTATCGGAAGTGCTGAAAAAAGACCCGGCCAACATGACTGCCCTCAACCTGCTGGCGTCGATCCAAATAAGGGAAAACAACGTGGATGGGGCCTTAAAAACGTATGCCAGGGCCGGGAAGGCCGATTTGCAGGGGCGGTTTAACACGGGCCTGCTGCTGATGAGGGAAAACAAGTATGAGCAGGCGCGGGCGGTATCCGCACGGATAGCAGCGGACTGGCCTCACAGGCCGGAGGGCTACATGCTTGAAGGCGTTGCCCTTTTCAGCATGAAAAAGTATATCGACGCCTCCGGTTTCCTCAGACAGGCGCTCACCATGGCGCAGATTCCGGGGGCCCATTATTATCTGGGCCTTTGCCTGTATAACATGAACGAATACGACGATGCCCTGGACGAACTGAACAGGGCGATCAATCTGGATCCGTCCCTGTCATCCGCTCAGCTCCTGGCGGCGTACATTCTCATGAAGCAGAAGAGGACGGACGAGGCCGTGGTACATCTGAAGAAATTCATTGCAACCGGGAAAGATAACGCGCTCGCCCATAACCTCCTGGGCAACGCGTACATTTTCGAAGGAAAGTATGACGAGGGAATGACGGAGCTTGACCGCGCCATTGCGATGGACCACGCGCTTGTCGGCGCGCACATCGAGAAGGGGGTCCTTCTGCTCGGGAGCGGAAAGCTGCCGGAGGCTGAAACGGAATTGAAAACAGCGGTTTCGCTCAATCCCAACGTCCTTGACACGAGATTGCTCCTTGCCTCTTTTTACGATAGGCGCGGGGATTATGAAAAGGCAATGGACCTACTGAAGAAAGGTCTTACAGGGCAAAAGACGGATGCCCCGATCTATGTCCTCATGGCAAGAAATCTTCTTGCCAAAGGCATGATGCCGGCGGCGCAGGCATGCCTGCTGAAGGCGGAGTCGATGGCCCCTGATTATCCGGATTCCTATGCCGTTCTCGCCTCGGTCTATGTCCAGACGGGACGGATTGGCAAGGCCGCCCTGCAAATGGAGGCGCTTTGCCGTAGAAAGCCGGGCGACGTCAAGGCGCTGATCGGCGCGGCCTCCCTGCTTGAGGCAAACGCTGATGATGCGGGGGCGCAAAACTATTACAGCATGGCGGCAAAGACCGGCAAACCGGAGGGCTATCGCGCCCTTGCCGCCTATTTTATGAGAAAGAAAAGGCCGGCCAATGCCCTGGCCGCCATCGACGACGGAATTTCGAAGAACCCTTCCTCGGCCGCGCTTTATGAATTGAAGGGTAACGTGCTTATGGGGGAAGGAAATCCCGAGGGCGCCGCGAAGGCCTACAATGCCCTTGAAAAGGTCGATCCCGATGCGGGCTCCGCCCTTCTTTTAAAGGCGTATGTCGATTCCAAAAAAACCGCAATGGCGCTGGGTCTCATAAAACAGGAGCTTGCCAAAACCCCGGGGGACATCCGGGCCATGACTGAGCTTTCAGGCATTTACATGGTCATGAAACGGCCCGCCCAGGCGCTGGCTGCGGCAAGGAAGATAATAGGCAAGGCGCCGGCCTCTCCGGTCGGCTACATGCAACTGGCGCTGCTTCAAAGCTCGACCAATCTCGACTCGGCCATAGAAACTCTCAGGGGAGCGAGGGTGCCCAAAAATCCGGCGATCTCGATGATGCTTGGAGACTTGTACTTCCGGAAAAAGGCCTACCGCCCGGCGCTCAGGCAGTTCATCATGGCCGAAAGACTGAAACCCGATTACGCGGATGCCATCTATCAGCAGGGCGTCACGCTCCAGATCCTGGGTCAATACGGCCCTGCGGCGGCCGCTTACCGGAAAGTGCTTGGCATGGCGCCTCAATTTGTGCCGGCGCTCAATAATCTCGCATATATTTACGAAAGCCGCAACAATGATATCGCGGAGGCCCTGCGGCTTGCCTCATTGGCTTATGTGTCCGCTCCTCGGAACGGCAATGTCACGGACACGTACGGCTTCGCCCTCCTCCAGAGCGGCCGGACGGCGCAGGCCGTGGGCGTGCTGAAAAAAGCGAGCATGCTCCTGCCCGGCAATCCTTCGATTCTTTACCACCTCGCCCTTGCGTACAGCTCCAGCGGCAACAGGGCCATGGCCGTTTCAAGCCTCAAAAAATGTCTGGGCATGGGGGATTTTCCGGATTCCGGACGTGCCCGGGCGCTTCTTAAAAGGCTCGCCGGACGGGGGCGTGCGTGAAAACCCCTGGGCATCCGGATGGAGGATTGGACAAAAGTGCGGGCGGAGGGCGGTGGAAGCCCGGGGAGCAAGGCGGTTCGAGGTCATGAATAAGAGAGTGGCCATGCTTTTCTTCGGTGATCTCTGCCTTTCAGTCTTCGCGGCGTACTCGGCAGTCCTGCTCGGGTTCGGCCGGGCGCTCGCAAACGGCGCCGGTTACGCCTTGAACTGGAAACATGCCGCATTGTTTGTCGTTGTGACGATGTCCGCCTCCTATCTGGCGGAGTTTTACTCGATTGAGGGCCGCACCAATAAAAGAACGACCTCCCTGAAGACCCTGATTACCTTAACGATTTCCGTGACCGTACTTGCGGTCTTTTCCATGGTTGCCAGGTCCTTTATGGCTGAAAGGCTGTTGAGCTTCGTTTCCATCGCCTTTTTCTGCGTCCTGCAGTTTTTATGGCATTTAAGCTTCAGCGCATTGCTCCAGATATCCAGGTTTGAAAAGAAGATATTGGTGGTAGGCACCGGGATGCTCGCCAGCACAATAGGCGGCATTATCACGAATGGCCCGAAAGGAAACGTCCTGCAAGGCTATTACAAGTGTTCCAACGAGCCCGTGCATGTGCCCTCTGACGCAATCGTTAAAAATGGAAACGGCCTTCGGGCGGCGGTCAGGCAGGAAAAGGCCCATAAAATCGTCATCTCGGTATCGGACAGGAGGGGAACGCTCCCGGTCGACGATATACTTCACTGCAAGTTCAGCGGCATAGAAGTTGTCGACGCCCCGTCATTTTACGAAGAAGAGACCGGCAAGCTGCTCTTGGAGAATCTGCATCCCAGTTGGTTCATCTTCTCGGACGGTTTCCGGCTGACCCCGCCGTTCAAGTTCTTCAAGCGCGTCTTCGACATTTTTTTCGCGGCGCTTGGCCTGGTCCTGGCCGCCCCGTTGATTCCGCTTATCGTCCTTGCCATC
>JAJYGJ010000046.1 GCA_021790695.1 Nitrospirota bacterium
GGTCTTCAGGGTAAAACGGATGGACCCCACCGTGGACCCGGTGCTTGCCTACAGTCTCACATCCGATACCCGCTCGCTTACGGAGCTTCATGATATTGCATACTACGAGCTTCGTCCGGTCCTCTCCACGGTGGCCGGCGTTGCCAGGGTCCAGGTCCAGGGCGGAAGCCTGGCGGAATACAGGGTCACGGTCGACCCGGCCAAACTGGCCTCCTACGGCCTTTCCCTTTCCGACGTGGCGAAGGCCCTCTCCTCGTCAAACGTCCTGACCGCCGTCGGGCGCATCGAGGACCATTACAAGCTTTACCTGGTGATGTCCGATACGAGGTTCACGGGGCTTGGCCGGATCAGGGACACGGTGCTCCGTTCCGGGACAAACGGCCCGGTATTGCTGTCGGACGTGGCGGTCGTGAGCCGCGGGACGGTGCCTAACTGGACCCGCGTCACTGCCGACGGCCATGACGCCGTGCTTTTGAATGTCTACCAGCAGCCCGGTGGAAACACCGTGAGGATAGCCCGCGAGCTGAAGTCGAAACTGGCGTCATTCAAAAGCCAGATACCCTCCGGGGTCAGGATCGCCAACTGGTACGACCAGAGCCGGCTCATAGTCTCATCCGCGGACAGCGTCAGGGACGCCATACTGATAGGCGTCGCCCTCGCGGCCCTGATACTTTTGATCTTTCTCAGGAACTTCAAGATAATGTCCATAGTCATCATCACGGTGCCGGGCGTGCTGGCCGCCGCCGTGCTTCTGCTCCATGTCATGCACCAGAGCTTCAATATCATGACCCTTGGCGGCATGGCCGCGGCGGTGGGGCTTATCATCGACGACAACGTCGTCATGCTGGAGCACATAATGAGACGGCTCCGGGGCAGCCCCGGCGACCATCATAATAAAGTCATGCATGCCGCGCGGGAGTTTACCCCGCCGCTTGTGGGTTCATCCTCCGCGACGATCATCATCTTCGCCCCCCTGGCCTTCCTCTCCGGCGTGACGGGGGCCTTCTTCAGGGCGCTTTCGCTGACCATGGCGGCCAGCCTTATCATCTCCTATTTCGTGGCGTGGCTTGTTGTCCCCCTGCTTGCCGACTACCTCCTGGGGCAAAAGGACGCCGACCAGAAGGAAGGCGGTTTTTTCACGCATGGCGCCCATAAAGGTTATGAGAAGATAATGGGCCGCCTGCTGGGCCGTCCGCTTCTTCTGCTGTTGCCTGTTATCGCGCTTTGCATTGCCGGATGGTTTTGTTACAGACACGTGGGCTCCGGGTTCATGCCGAGGATGGATGAAGGGGGTTTCGTCCTGGATTATCGCGCGGCCCCGGGGACGTCGCTTACGGAGACGGACCGCCTTTTAAGGCAGGTGGGGGCCGTACTGCGGAAGACCCCGGCGGTCGACACGTATTCCAGGCGCACGGGGCTTCAGCTTGGCGGCGGCGTGACAGAGGCCTACGAGGGAGATTTCTTCGTGCGGCTGAAACCCTTCCCAAGAAAGCCGATTGATGAGGTGATGGACGATGTCCGCGGGCGGGTGGAGCATTTGGTGCCCGGCCTTCACATCGAAATGGCCCAGCTCATGGAAGACCTGATCGGGGACCTTACCGCGGTCCCCCAGCCAATCGAGATAAAGATATATTCCGACAACGGCAGGGTCCTGGGGAAATTGGGCCCCGAGATCGCGGGCCTGATAAGTAAAATCCCGGGCGTGGTGGATGTGGACAACGGGATCGTCCTTGCGGGCGACGCCCTTGATATCAAGGTGGACCGCGTGAAGGCCGCCCTGGAAGGCGTGGACCCGGAATCCGTCACAAGGGACATCGGGGCCCTTTCAAGCGGTCTTGTGACCACCCAGGTCCGGCAGGGGCCGAAGATGATAGGCGTGCGGGTCTGGGTCCCGGAGAAGTTCAGGGCGACTGCCAGGGACCTGGAACGGCTTTCCCTCAGGGCCCCGGACGGGCACCTCTTCCCGCTTGGAAGGATCGCCACGATAAGCGTTATAACCGGGCAGCAGCAGATAATGCGCGACAACCTGAAAAGGATGATAGCCGTCACCGGGCGCATAAGCGGCAGGGACATGGGATCGGTAATCCGCGATGTAAAGCGCGCTCTCCGGCGGCCCGGCCTCTTCCCCGCCGGGGTTTATTACAGCCTGGGAGGGCTTTACAGGCAGCAGCAGATCGCCTTCGCGGGCCTCATGGCCGTATTCGCCGCCGCCGTTGCGCTTGTGTTCCTCCTGCTCCTTTTCCTTTATGAGAGCTTCCGCGCGGCCCTGGCGATTCTGGCAACCACGCTTCTTTCGATGACGGGTGTGTTTATCGGGCTTTTCGTCACCGGGACGGAGTTGAACATCTCATCCATGATGGGCATGACGATGATCGTAGGCATCGCGACGGAAGTGGCCATCTTCTACGTCTCGGAATATTACGACCTGGACAAAAACGGAGATCCGGACCTGGACAAAAAAGAGACGCTTGTCCTGGCAGGGAAAAACCGCATGAGGCCCATCGCGATGACGACCTTTGCCGCCATCCTGGCCCTGCTGCCGCTGGCGCTGGGTCTGGGCCAGGGGTCGGCCATGCAAAGACCCCTGGCGATCGCGATAATCTCCGGGCTGGCGGTCGAGTTCCCGGTTGTGCTCGTCTGCCTGCCGGTGCTGTTTAATGTGCTCGGGGTAAAAAAAGATGGCAAGTAACCGTTCAATAACAATACAAAACCGGGCGACCGGCGGGCGCGGACGGCCTTTAGACTTCCATCAGCCGTTGCCGCGTGCCGCGCTCGGAATCTCCGCCGGGCCCGATCGGCCCCGGCTGCCCGGTTTTGGAGGAAGGACTTTTTACTTTCTGAAAAGTCCGACAAGCTCCGATTTGGCGATGACATGCCCCTTCATCGCGGCCTCAAGCTCGCCTTTTTGCGCCCCGCCGCCAAGGGTAAGCATGGTGTCCAGCGCATAGAGCCTGAAGAAATAGTGGTGGACTCCCGAAGGCGGGCACGGGCCGCCGTAACCGGTTTTCTTCCAGCTGTTTCGGCCCTCTACGGCGCCTTTCGGAACGGAACCCGCCTCAATACTTCCGGTTTCGGGCGGGATGTTCCACATCACCCAGTGGACCCACGTGCCGGACGGGGCGTCGGGATCGTCCACGATGAGGGCCATGGACTTTGCGCCTTCGGGCACGTTTTCAAGCGCAAGCGGCGGGTTAATGTCCTTGCCCTTGCAACTGAACTCCCGCGGGATGTATCCGTCACTGCCGAAGGACGGGCTCTTTATCGACATCCGGGCTGCCGTGACCCCGGCCATTTGAATCACCTCCGTTTTCCGTTTTTGTTTTTGGCCCGCCGCCGCGCCTTCCGGAACGGGTACGGCAAGCAGAATCAGGCAGAAAAGCAGGACTGGAAAACCAATTTTGTTTTTAAGACAGGTCCTATTTTTTTGCCCCAACGGGTCTTTTGCCTCCCTTTTTCCTGAATTCGGTCCCTTCGCAGGCGCACGCCGCCAGGGCCTGGGATTCTTTTTTCAACTCCTGTTCGGCCCCGCATTCCGCGCAGATATACTTACCCTTGCCGGGCTTCTCCCCTGCTTTCGGCATATCATGCCTCCTCGATATCCCTGGTCGGGTCTTCTTCTGATCAGATTCTATCAGAGCCGCCCGTCTTTGGCCATTTTCAGCGGGGAGAGGCTTTAGTCCCGCTGGCGGGTCAATCCGGAGTGCGGGAGCGTCTTATGTACCGGTAAAAGATGAAAAAGAAGATGAAGGCGGCCACCGCCGCCACTGCGAGATACCCTACCTTGTTTATGTCTTTCGAGAACGCCTTTATGCTGTTGCCCCCCGCGTAGCCTATGCTTACCATGATGCTCATCGAAACGACGGCGGAGATCATATCTATGCATAAGAATTTCAGATAGGGCATTTTGAGGACGCCAGAGACCACGAAGATCTGCGACCGCAGGCCCACAAATTGCCTGCCCGCCAGAAGAAACAGGCCTCCCCACCTGGAAAACCTCTCCTCCAGCCTGAGGAGTTTTTCCCTGGTGATTATCCTGCGGAACCTCCTGTGCTCCGTAAGCTTGGTTCCGTATTTCCTGCCTATGTGGTACAGGAAGAAATCCATTAATATGAGGCCCGCGTATGATGCGATGAGCGCGTGAGCAGGCGGGGCGATCCCCGTTGCGATGAAGGCGCCGCAGAGGATGAGGGTTGCGTCCTCGGGAAACGGCAGTCCCAGCCCTCCCAGCACCAGGAGGACAAAAAGCCCGGCCGCCGGGAAATGATTCAAAAGATAGTGAATCCAGTTCATGCCGGAGAGTTCGAGTTTGGTCATATCCCTGAGCTATTCCCGAGATATTAGGATAGCACAGGCGGGCCGCGCCGGGACGAATGGCCCCGGCGTGCAGGCGCGGGCCGACATCAGGGAGATGGCTTGCGGCATGCCCCGGCAGCCCGCGCTCGGGACAGGAACCCGGGCAGGCAGCTAAAAATGGAAATAAGGATAATGCACAAGCCCCAGGATGCCGGTGACGATGAGGTAGATGGCGACCAGGTAGTTAAGCAGCCTGGGCATGATGAGTATCAGGATCCCTATTATCAGAGCAAATAACGCGTGTGCTTCCATTTGGACCAACCCTCCTTTCGGATCAATAACCGTAATAATAAGGCGCGGGGACGATCTGTATCCGGACCATGTCGCCCCTGAGGAAATAGCTGATCTCGTAATAATACGACCTTTGATCGGGAAGCTCCCTGGGCGGACTTACCTGATAGCCTATGGCCTTTCCCCGGTGCGAGATCGCGCGGACCTCCAGCCTCCGGATGTCCTGCACTTCGAGCAGGCGGCCGGCCTCTATCATGGCCTGCGCTCCCGGCACCCCGGTTTCGGTCCACCAGCCGGAGGGCGGGTTGTAAGGGACGAACCTGTAGACGCCACGCTCCGGGTACATTATGACGACCGCTCCGTAGTGGGCCTCATAGGAGCTGCCGTAATAAAGAAGCGTATAAGGGCCGGCCAGGGACGCGCGATACGAGGACGTCTTCGTAAAGACCTGTCCCGTTGCGCACGCGGTTGCCAGAAAGAGCAATGAGATGGGGAGGACGACTTTTCTCATGGTTCAATGCTATCACGCCTGAAATGCGAATGCGAGCGCCTGAGACGCATGGGTAGCGTCTCCGTCTGAAGTAGTGAAACCCGCGATGGATAACGCCGCCCGGGCAATACCGGCAACATCGGGACGCAAGGAGGGCGCGGGGGCTTTAGCCTGTGGTTCCGGAGAGAAACGTCAGATGAGGGGCTTTCCCGCCCGGGCGCAATCGCGGCAGACCTCGCCGCAAACCCCGGCCGTCGTCCGCCTGGAGCACATCCTGTATTTAAAGAAGGATTTTTCCCTGTAGTCGTAAATGACCACCAGGTTGCCGCTTGCCTTGCCGACGAAAAGCGTGGAGCTTCCCCCCGCATACCCCTTGAAAGTGTTGCCGCTGATATTTATATAGATTTCCCCGAAAAGAGAATTGTAGAGGACCGACCTTTCCCCGAGTTCGTCGAAGCTCAGGGGGCGGCCGATGGGCGGCTTTGCCTCGATGAGGTCCGCCCGGTTTTTCTCAAGCAGGTCGAGCGCGTCATGGCGCACGCCTTCGATGCACCCATAAACAGTTTCCGGGGCGTCCCCGCCCAAAATGAGCCTGCCCGCCAGATAGGACACGCATGCCCGGCATTCGTATTTCATAGATCAATCGCCTCCCGGAGCCTTAATAAGCGTGTTTACATTACTTATTAATCGTCTCAAAACAGTCTGAACATCCTATGTCGTCATTCCCGGACGTCTTTAGCGGGAATCCAAAGCCCGCCCCCGCGAAGGCGGGGGTCCATTCCCGAAAATGGATGCCCGATTAAGGTCCTCGGGCATGACGAACAAAGGACGAAATCGGTAAATACTATTACGAGACCGTTAATATATTAGCCGCTGCACTTCGTGAATCCGCAGTTTCGGCAGACCGCGCAGCCGCCCTCGTGGTCCACGCAACTTCCGCACTCCGGGCATTGGCCGATGAGCATCGTCTCCTCGTAGACCGGCTTCTTTTTGCCGTTACCGTTGCCGCCCGTATCTTTCAGATGATAAATCTCCAGCGCCTTTGCGATGGCGTCCGAGCAGGAGAGGATCTTGCCGCCCGTCTCCCAGACCTGCTGATGGCAGGAGAT
>JAJYGJ010000192.1 GCA_021790695.1 Nitrospirota bacterium
CAGGCTTTTTGGGGCAGGGGCGACCGGAATGAAAGGGGCGGGCAGATACAAACGCCCCCGGAATAATATCTGCCCGTGGATTAACCGGACTGTACCACTATCCCTTCATCCGGTATGCCGCCAATACATCAGTGAGTGTGCCATAATAGGATTCCCTGCCGATCAGCCGGGTCAGCTGCGAGCGGTCCAACTCCTCGCGAATGTGCTCTGAGACCTCCGCCAGAACCAGGCTTATTCCCCGATTCTTCAAATCGCCCGCAATCGAGCGCAGCGTTTCCGCCGCGGAAAAATCCACGTCGTCGATTGCGCCCGCATCGATGCAGAACCAATGCAGCCGGGGCCGCGCCCCCTCGGCAAGCTCAATAACTTCCCGGTACAGTTGTTCCGTGTTCGCATAGTACATTGAGTGTGTGAACCGGTAAACCATGAGTCCCGGCGCCATCTGTTCCGGAACCGACACCGGCACAGGTCTGAACCCGTCGTTCCCATCCGCCTTGATCACGGCGTTCCTTGGCCTGTAGCCGTGGCGGGTATGGGCCACAATAGAAAGAAACATTGCCGTAAGTATGCCTTGTTCAACGCCCGAAAAGACCACGATCAAGGCGGTGACGAGGGCCACCCAGAACTCCCACGGACGCTCGAAGTAAACCCGCCGCATGCCCTTGATATCGATCAATTCAATGCCGATGAGGAAAACCACCGCGGAAAGCACCACACTGGGCATATATGAAAGCGGAGCCGTCAGGAACAGGAGCACCGAAAAAACGACGGCGCTTGCCGCGATCTGCGACAGTTGGCTCCGTCCGCCGGCCGTCTCCACCATCTGTGTCTTGGTAGGACTCCCGTTCACAAGAAAGGTCCCCGATAATCCCGCGCCGATATTGGCCAGGCCCAGGCCCAACAAATCGATATTCTGGCTGAATCGTTCATTGTGCCGCGTGGCGTATGCCCTGGAAGTCGCCGCGCTCTGCGCCAGAATGACCACGAACATGGAAAAAGCCGTGGGCAACAGTCTCTCTATCAAATCCCATTTCCAGCGAATTTCGGGAAAAGCGATTGTCGGCAGTCCACCGGGTATTGCGCCCAGCACGTGGACACCCTGTTCATGCAGGTGAAAAATAGAGCTGGCCGCGATGGAGCCGATGACCGCGATCAGTGCGCCCGGGATTTTCCTTGATATTTTGCCTGTCACGACGATTGTCAGCAACGCCGCGACTGAGACAGCCAGGTCATTAAAACTCACATGGTTGATTTGCCGGAATACATTCATGATCGTTTCGACCGGGCCTTTGCCAAGCACGGTGAAACCCAACATTCCGGGGATTTCGCCAAGCGCGACCTGGACCCCCACGCCCGTGAGAAAGCCCACAAGGACGGTGCGTGACAAAAAATCCGCAAGGAATCCAATACGGATAACGCGTGCCATAAGAAGCAACCCGGCCGACATGAGCGCGAGCGCGCCTGCATACGCCATCCACTGCGCCGAGGCAGGCGCGGCCATGGTGCTGAGGCCTGCAAAGAGAATCACGGCCGTGGCGGAATCCGCTCCCACGACAAGATGTCTGGATGAGCCGGAAATCGCAAACAAAACCATCGGGATGAGCATGGTATAGAGGCCGGCGATCACGGGAGCGCCGGCTATCTTTGCATAGCCCATCGCCTCAGGCATAGCCAGGGCCGCAAGTGTGACGCCGGCGACGATGTCCGTTGACACCAGAGACCGTTTAATCGGCAAAATTCCCTGGAAGACCGGCAGTCCCGTGCCGGAGTTTCTCATCGATTTGCGCGCGGTCGGCATGAACCGGCAAGGCGGAACTTATGTATCATCCAAATGCCCGTTTCTTTTAAATCCTTTCAAAATCTATGAATCCGGCCTCCACATCCACATGGACCAGCCGGACCCGCACCCTATGCCCGACATCGAGCCCCTGATAACCCGAAACCACCTTGCCTTCTATGGGAGGGTGCAGCAGGCGCACCCACGTGCCTTTGGGGCCGGCCCCGGTGACAATGGAGTCGAACCTCCGGCCTATCCGGGATTCCAACAGGAGCGCGGCGGCGGATTTGCCAACCTGCCTTTCCACTTTTTTGGCCGCGTTCTCCTCTTCGGTGCAGTGCCCGGCCAGGTCTTCAAGATCGGAAACCGAATAGGGAGCGGGCACTTTCATGAAGGCCGCCTTCAGGAGGCGTTGGGTAATAAGGTCGGGGAAACGGCGGTTGGGTGCGGTCGAATGGCTGTAGCCCCTTACGGCAAGGCTGAAATGTCCGTCCGGGGGCCTTCCAGGCAGGTCCGCCACATATTCGCCAGGCCCGAGCAGCTTTATTATGCTCAGGGAAAGATCGGTGAACCTGACCGGGGCCCTGGCTTGAGATTCCCTTAAAAAATACTCCAGCGCCACCGCATCGGGAGACCGGGGCAGCGAATACCCCTCTCCCGCGGCGAGCTCAACTATACGGTCCCAGCGCTTCGGCGTCCTCACCACCCTTCTCAGGGACGGGAGCCCCTTTGAGGCCAGATACCGGGAAGCAATGCTGTTTGCCGCGATCATAAAATCCTCTATCAGGTCATTGGCCCTGTTTTTTGCCTTTATATCCAGATCAATGATAACGTCCGCTTCAAAGCGCGGGCTTGCCTCAACGGTCTGCAGGCTTAGCGCTCCATGCTCATGGCGGAGCATCTTCAGTTTTTGCGCTGTCTCATCCTGGATGCGGAGGTTTTCTTCCAGTCCGCTCACCGCCGAGACCGGGGCGGGAACGGGCCCTCCGCCTTCAAGCCAGGCGGCCAGGCTGTTATAGGCGAGTTTGGCGTGATTACGGACAACCGCCGCGTAAATATCATGGCCCCGGACGGAGCCGTCCGCGCCCACCGTCATTTCTATTATGATCGCCAGCCGGTCTTCATTCAGATTCAGAGATGTAAGGCCGGTCGACAGTTTTTCCGGCAGCATGGGGAAGATCATGGCGGGCGTATAGACGGACGTTGTATTATGCCCGGCATGCCGGTCCAGGGGGGATTCCTTTTTAACAAGCGCATCCACATCGGATATGGCCACAAGAATTTTCACATCTTCCCGCTCAAGCCTTTCAGCGGTCGTCAGTTGGTCCAGGTCCCGTGAATCATCATTGTCTATCGAGGCCCAGGGAATGTCCCGCAGGTCGCGGAACAAGCCCTCACCGGCCTTTGCGGGCGAATCAATCGTGTCCAGTTCGGCAATGGCCTCGCGGGAGAAGTCCGGCAGCAACCCCCGTTCGATCATCGCGCGCCGGGCGATCCTTTTCAATATCGCCCGGTGGTCCCCTTTGTGCCAGTGATTGATCTGCCTGTACCGCATCCGGATATTATGCACGTTTTAAGCGGCGTTCTCCAAGACGCCCCTGACGTAAAGGCGGGCACTGGGAAAGTAGCAGCCTGAAGTGGAAAGGAATCCGCCCTTCGATGGATTTCACTTTCTCGCCAATCCTGTTCGGTTTGCCTTTTCGATCGTCGATTGATATCGTTGTCATCGCCTGCTCCCCGGTCTTCATGACTGCCTCATGACATTTCCTGACAAGACCCATCACTTCATCCCAATCCCCCCCTCACGGTTTAAGATCTGTTATAATTCGGCCGGTTACGGCTGGAAGTGAAAATGCAGGGGCTGGAGCGCGACGAAACTCCGAAAGAGGAGACGTTGTCTATGAAAGTCGGGGGGTTTGTTCGCGGAGACATTGACGGATTTTTCGGCCTGTTCGTCGACAACCTGTTGCAGTTGATGTTGATCGCGGTCCTCTGCGGGAACGTCTGCGGTATGCCGCCGGGTCTTGTTTACGGCAGGGTCCTCCCCGGCGCTGCGCTTTCGATCCTGTTCGGCAACGTGTTCTACGCATGGCAGGCAAGAAAGCTGGCCATCAAGACGGGCCGTACGGATGTCACTGCGCTGCCGTATGGCATCAACACTGTCAGTCTCATTGCCTTCGTTTTCCTCATCATGGCCCCTATTTATTTCCAAACCAAAAATCCCGTTCTTGCCTGGCAGGCAGGCTTGTTTGCGTGTCTCGCCAGTGCTCTTCTGGAGTGTGCGGGGGCATTTGTCGGCGCCCGGCTCCGCAGACATACGCCGCGGGCCGCGCTGCTGTCGTCGCTGGCCGGCGTTGCCATCACTTTCATATCAATGGGTTTTGTCTTCCAGATATTCGCCATGCCGGTTATAGCGATTGTGCCGGCGCTGCTGGTGATCTTTATCTACGGAGGACATATCAAATTGCCTTTGAGACTTCCGGGCGGTTTCATCGCGGTGGCGATGGGCGCGGCCCTGGGATGGGTCCTCAGATGGACCGGTCATCCTTATTTTCAACCTCTCCGGGAGCCATATCAGTTTGCCGTCCACTTTCCAAGGACCGCCTTTTCCGACATGATCGCTTTTCTGGTGAACGGGCAGGGGTGGAAGTACTTCTCCGTCATATTCCCGATGGCGCTGTTTAACGTGATCGGATCCCTTCAGAACCTTGAAAGCGCGGAAGCGGCCGGCGACCGGTACGACACACGCTCGTCCCTGCTGGTCAACGGGTTCGGATCGATCGTGGCGGCGTGTCTGGGAAACCCTTTTCCGACGACGATTTACATTGGTCATCCGGGCTGGAAAGCCGTGGGGGCCAGGTGGGGCTACTCGATATTGAACGGCACGGTGATCACGGCCCTCTGCCTGATCGGCGGCATCACGGTGGCGCTCAAGGTAATACCGATGGAAGCCATGATCGGCATCCTGCTCTGGATCGGGATCATAATCACGGCCCAGGCTTTCCAGGAAGTACCCGGAAAACACGCCATTGCGGTGGCGCTCGGACTGATGCCGGCGCTCGCGGCGTGGGCGCTGTTTCTCATAGAAACGACCCTGCGCAAGGCGGGCTCCAGCCTGTTCGATGTGGCGCCGAGATTTGGCGGCGACCTTTACCTGTATGGCATAATCTCGCTTAGCCAGGGGTTCATACTCACTTCCATGATCCTCTCGGCAATGATGGTTTTCGTGGTTGAGAAGCAGTTTTTCAAGGCTTCACTATGGGCGGCAACCGCCGCTGTCCTGTCCTTCTTCGGAGTTATCCATGCCTATATTCTCACTCCGGCGGGTGTGCAGAACAAGTTCGGCTTTGGCGCGGCCAAAGCTTATGCGTTTGCCTACCTGATTGTAACCCTGCTGCTGGTCGCTCTCCACCGGTATGTCCGCGGCAGGGAGCCCGGCAGCGAAGCAATCCCCGGTGCGGAGCAATCCCTGGCGTCAGGTCTTGACATGGACATGTGACATGGTCACATGCCAGAGTGGCGCGCATGGGCAGGCCGAACCGCAAGAATGCGAACTGTGTCACATCCCGATTGACATGCGCATGAGCAGAGGCGCTGACATTTATTGCTTCCGGACGTCATGCCCGAGACATTGATCGGGCATCCATTTTCCCCATGCGGGAATGGGTGCTAAATTCCAAAGGGCAAAAAAAGCGGGCGGCAGCAAACGGGGTCCCGGAAAAACCGCGGGCTTTTCCGGGCGGAAGCAGCGCCCTGTATCACGCAAAATTCAGGATTCAATCCGGAAGCCCAGTTGTGCCGGTCAATACGGCGGCCAGTGTTAGCGAGGAGTCCGCACCGGCGCGGAGCTTGTTATATTGAAATCTCACGAAGCGCTTCCAAAATAAGCTTTTGGATAGGAACGGGGGGGGAACCCATGTCCTGCAACTGTCCTGTTGAAAAACCAAGGAGCCGCAGCCGAAGCTGCAGCCCCTTGGTTTTATGGTGGCGGGGGGAGGATTTGAACCTCCGACCTTCGGGTTATGAGCCCGACGAGCTACCAGGCTGCTCCACCCCGCGAATTTGTCGAATCAAACCAGGTAAAAAATAATTCCGGCAGCAACCTACTTTCCCAGGACCTCGCGGTCCAAGTATCATCGGCCCTGGAGGGCTTAACTTCCGTGTTCGGAATGGGAACGGGTGTTGCCCCTCCGGCATCGCCACCGGAATTGATTAAATTATAACAAACGGACTATATAAAGAGCAATGGAAAACCAATGTTCTTTAAAAGGGGAAAAATGGGTCAAGCCTCACGGTCTATTAGTACTGGCCGGCTGAGCGTGTTACCACGCTTACACCTCCAGCCTATCGACCTGGTAGTCTACCA
>JAJYGJ010000015.1 GCA_021790695.1 Nitrospirota bacterium
GATGCCGGCGGCCTTTTTTATCAGCTCGGCCGCGGGCGGGGTCTTCAATATGAACGTGAAGGTCCTGTCCGCGTAAATGGTGAGGACGACGGGCACGATAGTGTCGCCCATGGCGCCCGTCTGGGCGTTAAAGGCCTTGCAAAACTCCATTATGTTCACGCCGTGGGGCCCGAGCGCCGGGCCGACCGGAGGCGCGGGGTTGGCCTTGCCCGATGGTATCTGAAGCTTGACCATTGCCGCAACTTCCTTCTTTGCCATTTAACCAAACCTCCTTAAATACCGGCTTAAATGGGGGCCTCTCGAATCATCCCCGCTTCAAGACTTCTCCGCCTGGAAAAAAGACAGCTCCACCGGCGTCTGCCGGCCGAAGATGCTCACCATGACCTTCAATTTCCCGTGGTCCATGTCAACCTCCTCAACGTAGCCGTTAAAGTTGGTGAAAGGACCGTCTATTATCCTGACCACATCGCCCTGCTCGAACTGCATCTTGACCTGGGAGGTCGTGCCCTTTTCGAGCTGCTGGACTATCATCTCCACCTCTTCCTCGTCTATGGGCACCGGCCTGGTGCCGCCAACGAAGCTGGTCACCCGGGGTATGCTCTTGATGAGATGCCATGTCTCATCGTCAAGCTCCATCTCCACGAGTATATAGCCCGGGTAGAACTTCCTTTCGGCCTCCTGCTTCTTTCCGCCCTTCAGTTGAATGACGCGCTCGGTGGGTATCATCACCCGGGATATCTTCTCGTCCAGCCCCAGGCGCTTTACCTTGTCCTCCACCGAGGTCTTCACCTTCTCCTCGAAGCCCGAATACGTATGCACCACGTACCATTTCTTTGCCATCAAAACCTCAAAAGGGCCCGGATGAACCGCGAGAGCACATAATCAATCACGCCCAGGAACGCGGATATCATCAGGACCGAAACTATAACGACCTGGGTGGACCCGAGGAGTTCTTCCCTGTTGGGGAAGACCACCTTCTTCATTTCGACCTTGACCTCGTGAAGAAACTGTTTCAGCTTCTGCATACCGGCAAAAAGGACTCCTTGGAAAAAGAATTTTGGCAGGCCAGGAGGGATTCGAACCCCCAACCCTCGGATTTGGAGTCCGATGCTCTGCCAATTAGAGCTACTGGCCTGTCCGCCACGGGCAGACCCGGCAAAAGTAAAAATTTATTTTCCGCCCGTCCCGTCTCCACTTTACCCCGTTTTCGCGCTCCCGCCCGTTTTGGGCCGCCGGGCGTCATCGTCCGCGACGCGCCATCCGGTCCGAGCGTCCGCCCGCAACCTATGCCTTGGTCTCCTTGTGCGCAGTATGCTTCCTGCAATGCCTGCAATACTTCTTTATCTCCAGCTTGTCCGGGGTGTTTTTCTTGTTCTTCATCGTGGAGTAGTTCCTGTTCCTGCAGACTCCACACTGCAGCAGAAGGATCGTCCTCATTCCCGTATCTCCGTGACGACGCCGGCCCCGACGGTCCTGCCGCCCTCCCTGATGGCGAACCTGAGCCCGTCTTCCATGGCGACGGGCGCTATGAGGTCCACAAGAAAGGTCACGTTGTCACCGGGCATCACCATCTCCACCCCGTCCGGCAGCTTCACCACGCCCGTCACATCCGTCGTCCTGAAGTAAAACTGCGGCCTGTATCCGTTAAAAAAGGGCGTGTGCCTGCCCCCTTCCTCCTTCGTCAGTATGTAGACCTCGCCCTTGAACTTCATGTGCGGCGTGATCGAGCCGGGCTTGGCCAGCACCTGCCCGCGCTCCACCTCCTCCTTGCCTATGCCCCTCAAAAGAACCCCGATGTTGTCGCCTGCCCTGCCCTCGTCCAGCAGCTTCCTGAACATCTCCACCCCGGTGGCTACCGTCTTCCTCGTGGCCGCAAATCCAACTATCTCCACCTCTTCGCCCACCTTTACGATCCCGCGCTCCACCCGGCCCGTCACCACAGTCCCGCGCCCCGAGATGCTGAAGACGTCCTCCACAGGCATCAAAAACGGCTTGTCTATCGCACGCTCCGGCGTCGGCACATAACTGTCTATCGCCTCCATCAGGTCCCATATCGGCTTGTACTCCGCCGCCCCAGGGTCCGTGCTCGCCGACTCAAGCGCCTTCAGCGCGCTGCCCTTCACTATCGGTATCTGCTCCCCCGGAAACCCGTACTTGCTCAAAAGCTCCCTTACCTCAAGCTCAACAAGGTCCAGCAGCTCCGGGTCGTCCACCATGTCCGTCTTGTTCATGAACACGACCACGTAGGGCACCCCTACCTGCCTCGCAAGCAGTATGTGCTCCCTCGTCTGCGGCATCGGTCCGTCGGCCGCGCTCACCACCAGCACCGCCCCGTCCATCTGCGCCGCCCCCGTTATCATGTTCTTTATGTAATCCGCGTGCCCCGGACAGTCCACGTGCGCGTAGTGCCTCTTTTCCGTCTCGTACTCCACGTGCGCCGTCGCTATCGTTATGCCCCTGGCCTTCTCCTCGGGCGCGTTGTCTATCGAATCGTACGACCGGAAGCTCGCCATCCCCTTTAAACCCATCACCTTCGTTATCGCCGCAGTAAGGGTCGTCTTCCCATGGTCCACGTGCCCGATCGTCCCTATGTTTGCGTGGGGCTTTACCCTCTCAAATTTAGCCTTCGCCATGAATTTTCTGTCCTCCTTAAGTCAACTTTATAAAAAAATATAAAAAACCAAACTGGGCCATAAAAAACATGCCGGGCCCGGAATTCTTCAAGAGCCCATGACCGGGATCGAACCGGTGACCTCATCCTTACCAAGGATGTGCTCTGCCGACTGAGCTACATGGGCAATAACATCAAAAAAAACAATCAAAGAACATGTGGAGCGGGAAACGGGATTCGAACCCGCGACCCTCAGCTTGGAAGGCTGACGCTCTACCACTGAGCTACTCCCGCTCGAAAAACCACCCTTCAAAGAGCCCAAAAGTGGAGAGGGGAGGATTCGAACCTCCGTAGGCTGCGCCAACGGGTTTACAGCCCGTCCCCTTTAGCCACTCGGGAACCTCTCCGCAAGACCCCATATGGAGCCACCGAAGGGAATCGAACCCCCGACCCGCTGATTACAAATCAGCTGCTCTGCCTGCTGAGCTACGGTGGCTGGCAGATTTCTAGAGCGCAAAACTCCCCATTTTTTTCAAACTATTAATTTAAGATATACATTATATATCTGTCAACCCTCAAATTCAAGGGGATTTTTTAAAAAGAGACTTGTATTCGGGAGGATTCGGGCGTTTTCATCTTTTTCCCGCTGTTCGCTGCCGCAAAATCTCGAAGAGCAGTATCCCCGCGCTCACGGAGACATTCAGGGAGTTGACGCCGCGCAACGGAATTGTGACCAACCGGTCACATCTCTGCGCGATCACCCTCCTTAGGCCGCTTTCTTCCCCGCCAAGCACCAGGACGAGGGGCGGTGAGAAGTCACACTTCCATGGGGCAACACCCCCGGAGGCCTGGGCGCCATAGACGAAAAGCCCCTCCTCCTTAAGCTTATCCAGAGAGTATTTGATATTGGGCTGAACCGAGACCGGCAGGCCCCACGCGGCGCCGGCCGATGTCTTTATGGCCTCCGCCCCAAGCCCGGCCCCGCGCCGTTTGGGTATTATTATACCATGCGCGCCCATGGCGGCCGCGGAGCGCATGACGGCCCCCAGGTTCCTGGGGTCCTGCACCGAGTCCAGGGCGACAAGCAAAGGCGGCTCGCCAAGCCTTCGGGCGGCCTCCAGCATCGGCCCGGGGTCCGTGAGCGTCTTTAGCGGCCTCACCCGTGCGGCGATGGATTGATGCCCCTTTGGGAAGGCCGCGAAAAAAGTCGGGGCCACCCTTTTTACGGGCACGCCCCTCCGCCCGGCAAGATCTTCCATACGGGAAACGTCTTCCCTCCTCGTCCCGGCGATGTATACCTCCAGGACGACCCCTGCGCCGAGGGCCTCCAAAACGGGGTTTACTCCATAGATAAGGGTATTTTCCATTTGGTTTGAGTCTCTCAAACAGGTTCTAGAATAAACCATAACGCAAATGTTTGCTCGCGCCGGCGGGTCATAATTTATGGGGCAATGCCCCGGGCATCCCCCTGCCCCGCATTCAAGACGCAAACACTTTGCGCCGCCCCGATCCCGGGAAGCGGCCGTCACCCCGGGGCGGCAATTGACATCTCCCCTCCGCGTGCTAAAGTTCCCCAAAGAGGCAAATAAAGAAACCTTAAGGTTATAATATAAGAATACTTGACATGATTCAACTAAATGGATATGATTAAAAATAAGACGCCACGCTGATCAGGAAAAGGAGATATATAAGGAGATGGCCGCCGTAAAGGACTACTACGGGATACTGGGCGTGGGCCGGAAGGTCACCGCGGACGAGATAAAGGCCGCTTACAGGAAGCTGGCACGCAAGCACCATCCGGACTTAAACCCCGGCGACAAGGCGGCGGAAGAAAGGTTCAAGGAGATAAACGAGGCCTACGCCGTCCTGAGCGACCCCAAAAAGAGGCAGGAGTATGATCGCGGGCCGGAGAAGTTTGAGTGGGCCGGGGCGGGCCCGCAGCCAGGATACGGCGAGAAGGGTTTTGAGTTCGACTTCGGTTTCGGCGATATCTTCTCCGAGCTTTTTGGCGGCGCGGCAAGGCAAAGGGAGTTTGCAAGAAAGGGCGCGGACCTATATACCGAGATGGATGTGACCTTCAACGAGGCCTTTGGCGGCACCACGAGGCACGTAACCATAAACAGGGAGGGGGCCTGTCCGCAGTGCGGAGGCGCCGGCGCCCTGGAGGTCAGGAAATGCCCCCGCTGCGGCGGCTCCGGCAGGCTCCAGACCAAGCGGGGGTTTTTCAACACCGTTCAGGCCTGTCCGGAATGCGGCGGCAGCGGCCAGAAGGTGGCCAGGGCCTGTCCCGTTTGCGGGGGTTCGGGGAAAAAACTCTCCGCCGAGACGATCTCCGTGAAAATCCCGGCCGGTGTGGACAACGGTTCGATGCTCAGGCTGAAGGGACTCGGCAACGCGGGCGCCGGCGGAGGCCCGGCCGGAGACCTGAGGATAAAGATAGGCGTGAGGGCCCATCCCTTTTTCAGAAGGGAAGGCGACAATATCTATGTCAACGTCCCCGTGACGGTGGGGGAGGCGGTCCTCGGGGCCAGGATCGAGGTGCCCGCCCCCGACGGAAAGACGATAATAATGAAGCTGCCGGCCGGAACCGCGGGAGGCCAGCGCTTCAAACTGAAAGGCAAGGGTTTTCCATCGCCCAGGGGCGGCAGGGGAAACCTGTACGCGGACATCAATATCGCACTGCCCAAACGCATGGACGAGAAGGCGAAGGCCGCCCTTTCCGAGCTTGAGCGCGCCTACAGGGAAAACCCCAGGAGGGAGGCCTTCAAATGAAACGGGCGAAGGAGCAGCCCCTTTATATGATAAGCGTGGTGGCGCGGATGCTCCAGGTCCATCCCCAGACGCTCAGGATGTACGAGCGCGAGGGTTTTGTCCATCCCCAGCGCACGGGAGGACAGAGACTCTATTCCGAGGAGGACGTCGAACGCCTGGGCCTCGTAATCAGACTTACCAGGGAGATGGGCGTGAACAAGGCCGGCGTGGACATCATACTCCGGATGCGCGCGCGCATCGAGGTGCTTCAGCGGGAGATGTTCGGCATGATGGAACATCTTGAAGACGATTTCCGCAGAGACTTTGAGCAGAGGATGACGCGCATTTTCGGCATCATGACCGGAGATGATGAAAAAGACCATGCCGAAAGAGACAAGCGCTAAAACATAAAGTGATAAAAGGAAAAATTCCATTCATGAAGAAGGAGAGAAAATCCGCATGAGACTGGACAAATTGACCGTCAAATCGCAGGAGGCCGTGGCCGAGGGCCAGAGGATCGCGGAGGCGGGGGGCAACCAGGAGCTTCAGCCCGAGCACCTGCTCCTTGCCCTCCTGGCGGACGATGAAGGCATAGCCGTGCAAATCCTGAACCGCCTGGGCGCCGACGCCCCGGGCGCGATTAAGGCCGATGTGGAGAAGATCGTGGACCGCTTCCCGAAGGCCTCCGGGGCCACTCCGCTCGGACAATTTTACGCATCCGCCAGGCTGAAAGACGTCTTTGAGCGGGCCATGAAGGAGGCGGCGCATCTGACCG
>JAJYGJ010000123.1 GCA_021790695.1 Nitrospirota bacterium
TAATCTCAAAACTTGCGCTGATAACCATAAACCCGCCCAGGGGCCCGGTCTTGCCGATCCTTTCGCTCGAAACGGCTCCGCCCCCCCCGGAGACGATATTCTTCACGGTTTCCTGCAGGGCGGCGCTGGCTATCGAGAGGCTCTGGCCTTCAAAAATATCCGCCTCCCGGGCAATCCTCGACTCCTTCATGGATTCAAGTTTTTTTTCAATCAGGGGCTTTTCCCTTATCAATCGCCCATATTTTTTGAGCGCCCTTGCCGCGGCCGCCTCACGGTCTTTTAAGGCCGCGAGGCTATCGCCGTTTTTCATCAATACGTTCTGATAAAAGACAAGCGCCGCGAGTATTAACGCCGTCGGGACCAGGACTTTTAACAGCATGCCTTTTTTCATTGTTTTATCCTGTCTCCTCCCGGGGCGGATTTTTTCTTCCCGGCGGGGATAGCGGGAGCCAGACTCATTTTTATGATGAAATGGTCGGATTCCGTTTGCGCGTCCCTCGTCGTGGCGGAGGCGAATTCGACCTTTTTGAAGTAACCCGATTTCTCAAGCCTGGGGATAAGCCCTGCGGCCGATGACGCATAGCCTTCGATCTGGACGGAATCCTCCGTGAATTTAAGGCCGGTAAGCCACGCGGATTTGGGAATGAGGGCGGTAAGCTCTTTCAAAGTGCGGAGCGCGGCCGGCCTGCCCAAGTCAAAGTCCTTTATGGTGGAAATTTCGCCATTCAGCATCCCTATCTGCCTTGCAATGAATTCCACGCCGGAGACCTTCCTTTTTTCAGATGTCAGCCGGCGATTGAGGGCCGCCACTTTTTCCGTTTCAATGCCTGTCGGCCGGGTGGCGCCGTAACCCCACGCGCCAAAAAGCAGGGCAATGAGGAGCGCGGTCGCGGCAACCGGCGCCCTTGCGCTTTCCCTGCGGCCGTTATTGAGCAGGTTCGGTCTCCCCGGATTGGACCTGTGCGCATTGGACCTGATCGTATCCAAAATGCCCCATTTCGCCCACGATATTGCCGCCTGCGTCTCATCCGGGCAAATTACTCTTGATACGGCAATGCCCTTTTCACCCAGCCGGTCGATGTAGGGTTTTACCTTTTCCAGTTTCACGGCGGACACCCGGACCGCCAGCCTCCTGCCTTTCTCGCCGGTGATTCGCCAGTCATAAAACACCCTGTCCGCTCCGAATGGAAGCAGCCGGTCCAGGTCATACGAGACCGCATTGGGCAGATCATTTCTGATCGCGGCCGGGAAATCCGCGTCCCGCCGGATGACCCACTCCCCCGGTATTACCAGGGTGGCGTCACAGCCATCAGGGCCGTTTTTTCCTCCGGAAAGTTTATCTCCGCAAACCGATTTCGCGGCCGGCACCAGATCCGCCGGTTCCGGGTATGCCTTTCCGCCGATTTCGTATCTGTTTGCCTTTATAATCCCGGAGCCAAGGAAACAACCTCTCCCCAGGGCAGCATCCACGGCCCCTTGTTCAATCGAGAGCGAAAGGATTTTTCGCGGCTGCAGGTCCAGGTCGGCGGCGCTGAAAGTCAAGAGAGATAAAGCCCTCACCACGTGTCTCAGGGCGCGCCCGAAAAACTCCCCGGTCTGATCTGCCAGCCCGCCTTTCATCATCAGCCCCGATATGCCGGACTCTTGTAATACAGGTATTTATAAGAGTTGTTTGTAAAGTCCATCATGACGGTGGCCCTTATGGGGTAACCTTGCCCCCGGCCGTCTTTATGGCCGATAGATTCTATGGTGAACACATTTGCGTCCGCGGTGGTCAGATAGGGGCTTAATGGTCCATAGTTCGGGCCAAGCAGGGCCTGAAGTTCCTGCGCACCGGCGATTTTTTTCGTTTCCCTGTAGCCGATTATCTGGTCGGCCATCTGTTCGTTCATGCCGGGAATTGACAAGAGCACCTCCTTCGGGGCGTAATTTACATTTACGGCAACGCTTTTGGAATTGACGGTCAAATAGTCGATAAGCCCATTCCCGTTCGAGCTTCCGTACAGGAGCTCCGGGGTCATCCCTTTTACAAGCAGAAGCTCCTCCATGACCTCGAAATTGGCGCCCTTTGGTTCGTAAGGGTTTGGCAGGGACATGTAATATTCGCTTCCCGCTCCTTTGAGGCTTGCCAAACCGGTCGGGTTCTTCCAGTCCATAATGCATGCCGCCATGGACTCCGCGTCTTCATCCGTCTGCCCAAGCTGCATCAACAGGTTTTTAAGGAAAGGCACGGGGACCATATTTATGTCCAGTTTCCCGGTCTCACCCAGAATGCTCACGGTGTAACTGCCGTCCGCCAGCCGGCCTTCGCAGGCCGTGCCGTCCGCCCGCCAACTCGCATCCCCGGCGCTGTTTATAACGCCGTTTGCAATGCCGTTTTTATTCATGAACTGAAGCTCCATTATGGCCCTTTGTATGCCCGCTTCGGCCAGGAATTTTTCCTCCGCCCGGTTCCTGAAGGCGAGTGTGGAGAGCGTCTGACTCCGCACCGTCATCGAAAGTGACAGGACAATGACCATCAATATGGCGATCACCCATATCACGAGCATAAGCACAATCCCGCTTTCCGCCTTCGGTCTTTCCGGCATACCCTCTCCCAATGAAAAACAGATCCCTTAAGGGTTATTAAGCGAGTCCCGTACGTTCACGGGTATGACCATATGGACGCGCCTCGTGCCATATTCAAAATCTATGCCGACATAGCGGACCTCCGCGCCCGGATCGTCCGTCCATTTTCCCTCTTTGCCTTTAGGTCCCCCGAAATATTTGAAGCTGATATTGTCCGCCGAGGGCAGAAGCATGGTTTTCTTTGCCATGTCAGTTCCTGTTACGGTCTCCTCCGCGAAGAGCTGCTGTTTGCCGTCCGGGGCGGGCTTTACCTTGTATTGCACCCATACACAACCTCTCCGGCCGCCCCAGATCGAATAAACGCTGGCAAAGCGCATACTGCCCGAATCGCCGCCGAAAGAATAGTCGTGGTGTTTGGCCGGGGCGAGCACCACCATATCCTGCACCTGGGAATCGAGGATATTGCAGACGGACTCGAATCTCTCCTGCCTGCCGGCGTTCCGCCAGCCGTCGCGGACACTGCTGAAACCGAGTTTCACGGCGCCACCGACAATAATAAGGACGAGCATTGAGAGCACAAGGGATATCAATAGCTCCAGGAGCGTAAAACCGTAGTTTCCGGCCATAACGGCTTTCGGCCCCGTGCCTGTCTTCATCAAGGTTTTCCCTCCACCACTTTAAGGGTATTTAAAGTGAAGGACTTGTGTTTCCCGCCGGATTGCCAGTTGACGGTCAGGTCCAGTCTCAGGAGTTTCAAATTCAGGTTTTCGGTCCTGTCCTCTAGGACGGGGGAAACAGAGACATTCACATTGTAAATGCCGTCCATGGTCTCCTCCGAGCCGCCTTCCGCGATGGGGTCTTCCGCCAGGACCTCTCTCATTTTCTCCTGGGCGGCCACTACGGCGGCCGCGTAATCACCAGAACCGGAAAGGGCCCTCAAATCATAGGAAAAAAGACGGCTTATCAGAAGAAGAGCGCCTGCGAGGAGGGCCATGGCGACCAGGACTTCCAGCAATGTAAAACCTTCATGCAAATGCGCCAGCCTTCCCATATTTTCAGGCCCCGCCGGCCCTCTCCGGTTCAGCCGCGCCCGTGACCGGATCCGGCTCTATTTTCAGCTCCTTTTTATCGTTCCAGATGATTACCGAGCCGCCCTCGACCGTTCCGGAGGGAAAGAAGGTAATCTTGTAAACGCCGGATTCGATATCCTCACCCCCCGCGCCTGTCACCTTCATGCCCATGTCCGGCCCCAGGTATTTCATTTTCCTGTTTTCGATCCCGAAACCCCTTGAATCCAGGTCGATTAAAACGCTCTCACTGCGCCCTTTCCAGGCGGAAAGGGCCCTGGCGTAGCGCATGGTGGCGGAAATATTTTGGGCCGTGGAATCGAGTTTGGAAGACTTCATGAGGGGGGCCATCGACACGGAGACAATTGCAATGACAATAGAGATGAGCAAGAGCACGACCAGCAATTCCAGGAGTGTAAATCCGCCGCCCGGCCCGCTGATCTTCATCGAATTAAAACAGCCTGCGGTTTTTTTGGGGCCCCTTTGCGCGATATCCTCGAAAAGGCCATTTTGGGGGCGCTTCCCCCTTTCTTCCCCATCTCCCGAAGAATTGCCTGCCACGATTTCCTCTCTGTTTCGCTCCAGAATCAATTTTGAGACAGGCTCCGGAATTGACTGCCTTTTTTTTAAAACTGGATGTCCGTTATGCTGAATATAGCGCTCAGCATGGAGACCACGATAAACCCGGTAATAAGACCCATGCACAATATCAATGCGGGCTCCAGGAAACTGATCAATCTCCTGATCGCGGTCTTAAGGAATTTTTCATAGATGGACGCGACCCTCAGCAGCATATCGGCCAGTTGACCCGTCTCCTCTCCCACCTGTATCATGGATATGGCCAGCTGAGGGAACACCCCTGTCTTTGAAACCGACTGGGCTATGCCTCTTCCCTCGCTGACCTCTCTGGAGACCGCTTCCAGCGCGTCCGCCATGACCTGGTTTGTCATTACCTCTTTTGAGTTGTTGAGAGCGGGCAAAAGGGGGACGCCGCTTGCAAGCAGCGTCCCCAACGTGCGGCAGAACCTGGCAGTCTCAATTTTTGTAACGACGCTGCCTAAAAACCTGATCTTGAAGCCGTCCATCCGGTATCTGCCCGCCTTGCCAGCCGAATAGCCGCGAAAAACAAGCCAGATCAAAAATGACATTGCCAGGAGGACCCACCAGTACTGCCGGATATCTCCGCTTACGGACAGGAGCGCCCTGGTCGAAAAAGGCAATGAGCCCCCCATGTCCTGGAATATGGAATTGAATTTGGGCAATACGTAAGCCAGCAGGAAGATGATCGAAACTCCGCTGGTGGCCACCAGTATGGCCGGATATATTACGGCGGAGGCGACCTGGTCCTTGAGCTCCTTTCTTGCTTCCAGGAACTGGTTTAGATTATCGAGCACCGTATCCAGCACTCCGCCCGCCTCGCCCGCGCGCACCATATTTATGTAGAGCCTTGGGAAGACGTCAGGGTGCTTATGGAGCGCCTCGGAAAAGGAACTGCCCTCTTTGACGCTTTTTAATACGGACTCCACGGTCTGCCTCATGCCCCTGTCTTCGGAAATAACGGAGAGTATGCCCAGCGCCCTGTCAAGCGGCAGGCCGGCGTTTAAAAGAGAAGAAAGCTCCGTGGTGAATGTCAGGAGGTCGTATTTCTTTTTTTTGAAAAAACGCCCGCTGGCGGCCCCCCGGCCGGACCTGATATCGAGGATTATGACCCCCGATGATTTCAGTGAGCTTATGGCCGCGCCCTCATCCGCGGCCTCGATGACGCCGTTGGTGAGTTTTCCCTCAAAAGAGGCGGCCTTATAAGAGAACAGGGCCATGCCTCAAGCCTCCTGCGTCACCCTTAAAAGTTCGCTTATGGTGGTGATCCCGGCCATGGTCTTGTCCGTCCCGTCCTCAAAGAGGGTCCTTGTGCCGTTTTTGCGCGCCGCCTCCTTTATATCATTTACGTCGGCCTTGTTCATTATCAATCTGCGGATGTGTTCATCCACTGTTATAAGCTCAAAAATACCCGTCCTGCCGCGATAGCCGGTAAAGGCGCAGTACTCGCAGCCCTTGCCCGCCAGGGCCTGAAGCGGGACCTTCGCCCCGCCATTGCCGTTTCCGCCGTTTTCATTTTCCAGGCCCGCAGCCGGCCCTTTGCACTGCGGACAAATGACACGGACGAGTCTCTGGGCCAGTATGCCCCTGACGGTGGAGGCCAGCAGAAAACTCTCCACCCCCATGTCCAGAAGTCTTGTGATGGCGCTCGCGGCGTCATTTGTGTGAAGCGTGGAGAAGACCAGGTGTCCGGTGAGCGCGGCCTGTATGGCGATCTCGGCGGTCTCCAGGTCCCTTATTTCGCCTACCATAATTACATCCGGGTCCTGCCTTACGATATGCCGCAGGGTGTTTGCGAAATTGAGCCCTATCTTTGGCTTTACCTGGATCTGATTGACCCCTTTCAGATGGTATTCTATCGGGTCCTCGACCGTGATGATC
>JAJYGJ010000149.1 GCA_021790695.1 Nitrospirota bacterium
TGCCAGTAACACGCGCGATCAGCAGGACACGCTGGCGCTGGGCGTGATGTACACGTGGTAAGAGAAATAATTTCGAGGAGGAAACGATGAAAAGGTTTTTGGGTTTTTTTCTTGTATGCCTTTTTTTAACGGCGCTGCTTATGCCAACGCTACCCGCGCTTGCGGAAGTGAAACCGGACCCCTCCGGGGCGCTTACGGGCACGGCGTCGGACGTCGTGGGGGCCACGGCCGGAGCGCCGACTGCCGACGACATGAAGAAGCTGGCCACGAACGAGCCCCTGGCCGCCAAGCTGGCCGATGTGGTGGGCCATAACCGGATAGCCATAAACGTTGTATGGACGCTCGTGACGGGCTTCCTGGTCATGTTTATGCAGGCGGGGTTCGCAATGGCGGAGACCGGCTTCACCAGGGCCAAGAACGCAAGCCATACGATGGCCATGAATTTCATGGTCTATGGACTTGGAATGCTGGGCTATTGGGTATGCGGCTATGCGCTGCAAATGGGGGGTGTGGGCGGCGGGACCCTGGGCAGCGGCCTCGCCCTTCTCAATAACGAATTTACCATCCATCTGTTCGGGAAGGATTTCGGCCTCTTCGGCCTGAAAGGCTTTTTCCTCTCCGGCAGCACCTATGACGCCGCCATATTCACTCTCTTCCTCTTCCAGATGGTCTTCATGGACACGACCGCGACAATACCTACAGGCGCAATGGCGGAGAGGTGGACGTTCAAGTCTTTCGTAATATATTCCTTCTTCATCTCCGCGATAGTCTATCCCCTGTACGCAAACTGGGTATGGGGCGGCGGCTGGCTCTCGCAGCTCGGGCATAATTTCGGCCTCGGCCACGGCACGCTGGACTTCGCGGGCTCTTCCGTCGTGCATATGACCGGCGGCGTGGCCGCCCTGGCGCGGGCAATGGTGCTCGGCCCCAGGATCGGCAAGTTCAACGAGGACGGCACGCCGAACGCCATACCCGGCCATCACATACCGATGGCGCTTGTGGGCTGCTTCATACTGGCCTTCGGCTGGTTCGGGTTCAACGCGGGCAGCACCCTGGCCGGCACGGACCTGAGGATAGGCGTCATCGCCACCAACACGATGCTCGCCTCCGCCGCCGGGGCGTTTTCCGCGATGCTTTACATGTGGTTCAAGTACGGCAAGCCCGATGTTTCGATGATGGCAAACGGGCTTCTGGCCGCGCTTGTGGCCATCACGGCGCCCTGCGCGTTCGTCAACTCCGTCTCCGCCGTGATCATCGGCTTCGTGGCCGGCCTGATCCTTTGCTGGAGCGTCTTTTTCGTCGAGCGCACTCTCAAAATCGACGACCCGGTCGGCGCCATCTCGGTCCATGGCGTAAACGGGGCCTGGGGGCTTCTGGCCCTGGGTCTGTTTGCCGACGGCACTTACGGCGACGGCCTGAACGGTGTATCCGGCACCGTCAGAGGGCTTTTTTACGGCGGCGGCACGCAGTTTGCGGCCCAGTGCGTAGGCGTGCTCACGAACTTTGTCTTCGTATTTGTGGCGATGTACGTGTTTTTCAAGGTCCTGGACGTAATAACGCCATTAAGGGTGTCCAGGGAAGCGGAAATCGAAGGCCTCGATCTGCCGGAGGTATCGGTGCCCGCATATCCGGATTTCCAAAAAGTACATTACGAATAGGAGCAGGCAATGACAAAGATAGAAGCCGTAATAAAGCATACCAAGCTGGACGAAGTGAAGGACGCCCTCCACGAAATAGGCATCCAGGGCATGACCGTAACCGAGGTGAAGGGTTTCGGCAGGCAGAAGGGCCATATCGAGCTTTACAGGGGCACCAAATATGAACTCGTCTTTCGGCCCAAGGTGAAGATAGAGGTGGTCGTTGCCAACGGGCTCGTCGAGCAGGCGATCTCGACCATCGAGAAAGCCGCCAAAACGGGCGAGATAGGCGACGGAAAGATATTCGTCTTCCCGTTGAAGGAAGTGGTCAGGATAAGGACGGGCGAAAGGGGCGAAACCGCCATCTAGCAAAACTGCGCGGGCGGCGGCGTGGACCAATATCCATGCCGCTGCTTTTCGTGCCTCAGGCCTTTCTCATGACCGGCGCGCCTTGCATGCCGAAACCGTTCCGTAAATATTACGCGACTGCATTTTCAGGCCTCATTCAAAAACGGACAAGGGAGGGCGGATTGATGAAAGCAAAGGACTTGATGGTCCCCCTTCGGGAATACCTGACGCCGGACAATACCCTTAAAGAAGCGGTCAATCTGCTGAAGACGGCAAAAAGAGGAGAGGAACGGGTCGGCGTTAAGGGGCTGCCGGTCCTTGATCCGGCGGGAAGGCTCGCCGGCATGCTCTCGATGACGGACATCCTCAGGGCGGTGTTCCCTTCCTATATGGCTCTCATGGAACTTGGGGAGTTCACCTGGGACGGCATGCTCGAATCCATGGCGAAAAAAGCCGCGGACAAAAAGGTGGCGCAGTTCATGACGCGCGGCGTAATCACGGTGCGGGAGGACTCGCCGCTGATGGAGTGCGTGGACCATATGATAAAGCACCATGTCCGGAGGCTCCCCGTCATTGGCGCGTCGGGCGGGATCACCGGGATGCTCTATGAAAGGGACGTCTTTTTCGCCATAACCGGGGCCATGCTCGATGACGGCGGGAGGGATGGGCAATGAACGCCGGGGCCGCCGCCACGCAGTCTCCCGCAATGGGCATACAGTTCTGGACCGCAACGGCCATTTTTATTTTTTCATATGCGGCGATCATGTCGGAGAAAATCCACAAGACCGTCGTGGCGATCGTGGGGGCGTCACTGGTGCTCGTGCTGAGGATACTCCAGCAGCATGAGGCCTTCCATGTTGAGAGTTTAGGGGTGGACTGGAACGTGATCATCCTGCTTATCTCCATGATGATCATTATCAATCTCATGCGGCCGACCGGCATATTCGAGTATATCGCCATAAAAGGCGCCAAGTGGGGGAAAGGAGAGCCGCTCCGGATCATGGTGGTTTTCGCGTTGATAACCGCCTTCATAAGCGCTTTCCTGGACAACGTCACCACGGTGCTGCTCATCTCCCCGGTGACCCTTCTCATTGCCGACGCCCTGGAGGTCGATCCGGTCCCCTATCTCATCTCCTGCGCGCTTGCGTCGAACATCGGGGGCACCGCGACCCTTATCGGGGACCCGCCCAATATCATGATCGGCTCGAAGGCGCACCTCACTTTTCTGGATTTCCTTTATCACCTCAGCCCGGCCATTATCGTCGTAATGGTTTTTTATGTCCTCGCCATCAGGCTAATATGGGGCAAAAAGCTGAAGACCAGGGAGGAGCTAAAGGCCAGAATAATGGCAATGGATGAGCGGGAGGCAATAAAAGACCCCTCAACGCTGCGCACGTCCCTTATTGTCCTTGGCGCGATGCTGGCGGGTTTTGTCCTCCACGGTGTGCTGCGCTTGCAGCCGGCGACCGTGGCCCTGGCCGGGGCGGGGGCCCTGCTCCTGTTTTCCGGCAAAAACGATGTTCAGGCCACCTTTGCCGAAGTCGAGTGGCCCACCATTTTCTTCTTCATAGGGCTCTTCATTATTGTGGGCGGGGTGGTCAAGGTCGGGCTCATCAAGTGGATGTCCGTCCGGGTCATCGCATTAACGAAGGGGAACCTCTTTGTCACCTCCACGGTGGTCATGTGGTTTTCGGCCTTTGCATCGGCGATCATCGACAATATCCCGTATGTCGCCACCATGAACCCCATGATCATTGATATGGCAAGGCAGTTATGGCCGCATGATACGGGAGTGCACCTCCTGCAGCATGCCGGGCTTATGCCGGTATGGTGGTCGCTTGCCCTGGGCGCCTGCCTGGGCGGCAACGGCACCGCAATCGGGGCGTCCGCGAACGTTATCGTCGTTGGCATGTCGGAAAAGATGGGGCGGAAAATAACTTTTAAAAGGTTCCTGCTCTACGGCATGCCGCTCATGATCATGACGGTGGCCGTCGCGACGGTATATGTATGGATACGGTACTACTTGCTGGGCTGAAACAAAAAGACGCGATAGCCGGGCGGAGCGCCCGCCTACAAATTCACTTTCGTCAGGACGCCGTGCAGCATTTTCGAGGGGAAATTGTAGAATTTTATGAAAGTGGGCGTCAGTTTCTTGATTATTGAAAAAGTTTTCCATATCGGGTTGCCGGTGCCGATGTCTTCAAGCCCGTAAAAGACGACCCTCGCCTCAACGCCCGCCTCTTTCAGTATGTCCTCGATTTCGACGACCTCCATGTACCCCGCCTGTATCTCGAAAACCCTGAGGCCCATGGTAAGGTCCTCTTTGAAGTAGCCGGTGACGCCGAAGGGGTCGTTCCTCTTGATTATCGACAGGAAAATATTATCCTGATAAATTACTCCGTGGTTAAACATAGTTTGTATTATGTAGTAAGGTATTTCCCTGACGTCCTTTAAAAGGAAAAGTGCGGTGCCCTCCAGCTTGCGGGGGCTGGAATAAACTTCCCTGAACTTTATCAGGAAATCCTCAAGCCCCATGAATTCCATCTGCCTGTATAGCTGCTTCTGGCCTTCGGTCCACAAGAGGATGACGGAAAGGGGCAGGAAAGCGATGATGAGAGACCAAAAGGCGCCGTGCGGTATCTTTGTCATGTTCGCGCTGAGATACATAATGTCCACGCAGGTGACCGCAACGCCGCCGAGCGCGTAGAGCGGCTGTTTCCTCAGGGAGAATATCCATATTATCATGATGCCCGTAATGGTCATTGTCCCGGTGACCGCGAGGCCGTAGGCCGCCGCGAGATTGGCGGACGCCTGGAACTTCACCATCATGAGGATGACGGCAAAAAGAAGGAACCAGTTGACCGCTGGTATATAGATCTGGGACTGCATTTCATAAGATGTGTAATCCACCTTGAACATCGGCATGATCCGCGTGGTAATCCCCTGGTAGACTATCGAGAACATCCCGCTTATCATCGCCTGCGACGCTATTATCGTGGCGGCAATGCTGAGCAGGAGGAAGGGCACGTAGAGCCCGCGCGCATAATGGAATATCATCTCGAAAAGTACGTTTTTTGCTTCGGGATGCGTCATGAGGAACGCCCCCTGGCCCATATAATTAAGGATAAGGGCCACAAAGACTATCCCCCATGCCTGCCGTATCGGTTTTGCGCCCAGGTGCCCCATGTCCGCATAGAGCGCCTCGCCGCCGGTCGCCACCAGCGTGATATCCGCCAGGGCCAGGAAGCCCTTCATGCCGTGGTGGACGAGGAACCTTATCCCGTAAAAGGGGTTTAGCGCCAGGAGGACCGACGGCGCCTGCAGTATCCCGATCAAGCCCGACAGGGTCAGGGACGAAAACCAGATGACCATTATGGGGCCGAAGGACCCGGCCACTTTCTCGGTCCCCTTGCTTTGGACGGCGAAAAGCAGGGCTGCGATGATTATCGATATAAGCACTATCGTGGCCCTGGAAATGTGCTCGAAACCCGGTATCAGCACGGCGCCCTCAACGGCGCTCAGGATGCTTATCGCCGGCGTGATCACGCCGTCTCCCATGAGAAGCGAGACGCCTATAAAGGACAGTATCGAAACAAGGTAAATAAGTTTTTTCGATTTAAGCCCGGAGGCCAGTATCTCCTTGAGCACGATAGTGCCGCCCTCGCCCCTGCTGCTCAGGTTCATGGCGACCCATGCGTATTGGACGGTTACGAGCGCCACAAGGGTCCATATCATCAGTGAGAGGACCCCGATTATATTGCCGGGCGACGATTTGAGGATGAGGAAGACGACCGTAAGGGTATAAATGGGGCTCGTCCCTATGTCGCCAAAGACAAGCCCCATGGCTTTGGTAATGCCTTTTATCGTATTTTGATTTTCCTGCATCCCTTGAATCTACGGTGAATTCTGTTTTTTAAAAAAGTCAGTATCCGGATATACATAACTTTTTTCGTTAGTCTGAAATTAACTTGCTGGCGTGGAATTCCTTGTGCCCGGATCTCCCGGGGAAGGCAGGCCGGATGTATATATGCTCGTCATGATATTCCTCCATTATTGCCTGCGAGGTTAGCTGACGGGCTAGGGCTGGAAGTACTCTTTCCTTTTCAAGGAATACGC
>JAJYGJ010000139.1 GCA_021790695.1 Nitrospirota bacterium
GACATAGCAAGGGACTACATCTACGGGGATGTCGCCTCGCACCTTATCGGCTATATCGGAAAAATCACCGGGTCCGAGGAGACGGACCCCGAATTCGCCGGGGTCCCGAATGGCGGCTATGTCGGCCAGAGGGGCGTTGAACGCCTCTACGACCAGCGGCTTCGGGGGGTGCCCGGGCAGAGGCTCGTCGAAGTGGACGCCATGGGCCGTGAGTTGAAAATCGTGGGCGAGATCCCCCCAAAAAAGGGCAAAGACCTTACCCTGGCCCTCGACATCAACGTGCAGCTTGCAGCGGAAAAGGCCTTCGGCGGCCAGGCCGGGGCGTTTGTGGCCATGAACCCGGAAACGGGCGAGGTGCTGGGCTTCATGAGCCGTCCCGCCTTCGACCCGAACGACTTTGTGGGCGGGATAAGCACCTCCAATTGGCGGCAACTGGCCGATAACAAGGACCACCCGATGCTGGACCGCGTCCTTCAATGCCAGTACCCGCCGGGCTCCACGTTCAAGATAATAACGGCCATAGCGGCGCTCCAATCCGGGTCCGTCAAGCCGGCGGACAAAATAAGCTGCCCCGGCACGTTCTGCCTGGGAAGACACGTCTTTCACGACTGGAGGCGCGGCGGGCACGGCATCATAGATATCAAGACGGCCATCATTCAATCCTGCGACGTGTTTTTCTACAAGGTCGGGCTGCAGACCGGGATTAACGCTGTCGCACGCTACGCGCGGGCGTTCGGACTTGGCCGGAGGGTGCGACTGGGGCTCGGACCCCAAAAACCCGGTCTCATTCCCGACACCGCCTGGAAAAAGAAGGCGACAGGCCAGGCGTGGTATCCGGGCGACACGGTGACCGCCTCAATAGGACAGGGCTACGTGCTTGTCACCCCGATCCAGATGGCGAGGCTCGTGGGTTGCGTGGGCACGGGCGGACGATTCTTGCCCGAACCCAGGCTCCTGAAACTCCGGCCCGGCGGGAAACCGCGGCTTGACCCCGTGGGGCTTCCGGTCAGCGCTGCGACGATCGGTCTTGTGCGTTCGGCCCTGGAGGGTGTCGTGAACGAACCGGACGGCACGGCATACTATCACGCAAGATCGAAGCTGGTATCGATTTCGGGCAAGACGGGGACGGCGCAGACGGTAAACGGGGGGAAACGCTACGACGCATGGTTTGTGGCCTATGCGCCATCGGATGACCCGTCAATCGCACTTGCCGTGATGGTTGAACACACACTGAAAGAAGGGGCCGGCGCCGCCGCCCCGGTGGCAAAGGCCGCGATAGAGGCGTATTTCATGGAAAAAATGGCGAAGACGGCCCCCGTCGTCCCGGCAAAGACGCCGGTTTTCAGGGACAATCCGGTCAAAGGGCCAGTCAAGGGTCAAATCAAGGCGCCGGTCAAGGGATCAATCAAGATGCCAGTCAAAGCGCCGGTTAATGGGCCGGTTAATGGACTAGTCAATGGCCCGGCCAAAAGGCCGGCCAAGGGGAGGCCCGGCGCCCCTCCGGGCGGCATCAGGCCGGAGCCGTTGGGAGCGGCTGTAAATGCAGGTTGATAGAAGGGCGGTGCGGAATTTCGACTGGCTGCTTTTCAGCCTGGTGCTTTTTGCCGCGACGGCCGGGGTCCTCACCATCTTCAGCGCCACGCGTCCGCTTGAAGGCATGCCCCATCCGAACTTCTACATAAAGCAGATAATCTGGACGGTGGCGGGCATCGGCGCCATGCTGCTTACCATAAAGATCGATTACCGCCGGTTGGAGCGGTTTGCCGTCGCTCTCTACATGATGGGGCTTTTGCTGCTGGTCTTCGTGCTTGTCAGGGGCCGGATGGGCATGGGGGCGCAGAGGTGGATAAGCCTCGGGGGGATTTCCTTTCAGCCCTCGGAGGTATTCAAACTGGTCTATATAATCATGCTGGCAAGGTACTTTTCCATGGTGGAAGCGCCCCTGGACACGCGGCGGTTCATGAAGATGCTGCCGTTTCTTGCCTTTCTGCCTTTTCTGCTTCTTGTAAAACAGCCGGACCTCGGCACCGCCGCGGCCATGTGCATGGTCTTTCTGTTTCTTTGCATCGCCAGGGGCATGTCAAAAAAGCTTGTCGCGGCGCTTCTCATTTTCGGAATAGTTTCGGCGCCCTTTCTGTGGAACATATTCTGGAACAGGTTTCTGAAAGGCTACCAGCGCGACCGGATAGTCGCCTTCCTGGACCCGGGGGCCGACACCTCCGGCATCGGATACAATATAAACCAGTCCAAAATAGCCATCGGCTCCGGCATGGTGCTCGGAAAGGGCTATCTGAAGGGCACGCAGGGGCCTTTCCGGTTCCTGCCTGAAAACCATACCGATTTCATTTTTTCGGTCTTCGCGGAGGAATGGGGCTTTGCGGGCTGCCTTGTGCTTCTCGCGGTCTATCTGGCCATCCTCCTGCGGGCCCTGGATACCGCGCGCCAGGCGAAGGACGAGTTCGGCGGCATGCTTGCCCTGGGTGTGGCATTCATGTTCGCCATATACTTTTTTTTGAACATAGGGATGGCGATGGGCATGATGCCCGTGGTGGGCATACCGCTTCCCTTCATGAGCTACGGGGGCACGGCGGTCCTCTCCAATTACGTCGCGGTGGGGCTACTGATAAACGTGAGGATGAGGCGGTTCGAGCTGTTTTACTGAACCTGTCTCTTGCGCTTCGGAATCAATTTTCAGATAGTTTCTCCAGCCTGTTTTTTTGTTATAATATCAGTTTGAAAAGGCGGTGTAGCTCAGACGGTTAGAGCATGCGGCTCATATCCGCAGTGTCCGGGGTTCGATTCCCTGCACCGCCACTTTCCTTCCCCCTCTCCGGCGCGGCTCAACGCCTATAGCGCCCAGTAAAAGCAGGTCGGGTTAGCGGAGCGTAACCCGGCAATTCAATTGATGGGTAATTCAGGATCGGATTGGAGTGCATGGAATGGGATTTCATTTATGTATAGAGAACGAATGGACGAAAGAAGAAAATCTGCTTGATGAGAGACGTTTGCGGGCAGGGGGCAACCGGCCCCTTTACCCTTTTTAAAAGTATTGGAAATAATGTGTATATTATCGTAATATATACACATAAGGAGGTGTGCCCATGCAATCTGCCGGAAAAGTGCGTAAGCAGTTCCTTCTCGATCCCGGCAAAATCCAGGCGGTCAAAAGAATCACGCATGCCTCAACTGATACAGAGGCAATCAACAGGGCCTTGGATATGGTAATCGCGAACGGGAAAATCCGGAAGGCGCTTGCAGCAGTAAAAGGCAAGGGCAAAATAGAGGATGTTTTTGGCAGAGTATCCGCTTAAGGCTGTCTGCGACACATCAGTATACATTCCCTTCATTAATCAGGGAATAACGCATCCGGTATTTTCCGAAAAGTCTTTCTCGCCCGTATTGTATATGAGTGCGGTTGTTCTTTCAGAACTGTATGCCGGGGCACATGACCGGCTGTCAATCAAGATTCTCGATAAGCTATACCGCGCTTTTCAGGATGTTGGAAGGCTTATTGTCCCTGTTGACAGTGATTGGCGGCAAACAGGCGGTATCATTGCCAAACTGAGGGGAAAATATGGCTATGAGGCCGGATATCTTTCGCGGCTCCAAAATGACATTCTTATTGCCTGTTCAGCACGTGGGATTGGGGCATTTGTCTTCACGCGAAATGAAAGAGATTTTCAAAGAATAAGAGAATTTCTGGATTTTCATATCCATGGGCAAAAATAATAATTTTCTGTCAAGCTCTCTTTTTCATAAGAATCCAAGTCAGCGGACCCAAACATAAGGGGGCTGCTGCTTTCCCCCTTTACGGCGATATAGCTTTCAACCGGCATTTCTCACGGTCCCGCTTTTCCGCCTGTGCGATGTTTTATCCCGAAACCCGCGCCGAATCTTTAACGCCTGCCGACTCTCTACTTCGGGACGCAGTCTTGCCCGGGGGCCCTGCATCCATGATTTTTGCTGCGCTAACCCGGCAATTTTCTTGAATCCTGAATGTTGGCGCCGGGAAAATGCTCGTGGATTTGGGCAACAGCCCGTAAAGACCTGACACCAAGTCGTTTCCACAAGCCCGGCTGAATTAAAACGTCAATACCTTTGCATCGACAGCCAAACCGATCAGCAGTTTCGCTGACTCGAACCGCGCTGATTTTACCAGGTCCTCCTCTCCCATGTGCCGGGCGTCGGCACAGGGGGTGCAGACCAGAATAGGCACCTGCTCCTTTATAAGATAGTCGAGCAGGCCCTTGAGTTCGTCTCCAGTCGGGGACTTCATGTGGTCCACCATTCCGATCCTGGCAATATTTACGCCATCGTCGATCAGAAAGACGGATACCTCATGGCCCTCCTTCTTTGCTACTGTCGCCAGGTGAATACAGCGGGTGGCCCTTACGGGATCATCCATTCCGCGACTCAAGACAAATAGAAATTTAGCCATATATTCCTCCCGGGATACATTAATGTAAATTATAAATAATATAAATTATTTGGCCCGACTTTCGCCAAATGAAACGGTCCGGCCGGGCAGGGGGGGGTCTAATCCGGGGGGCCGTACTCGAATATGTCCATCTCCCAGCCCAGATTGGGCAGGCCGGCGATCTTCCATGCAGTCGCCGGGTCGATGAAATTTTGGGTTATGCAGTCCTTCGGCTGGTGGACGTTTTTGCATACTGCGCGGATTATAGGGAAGAAATTGTACTGTCTGTAATAGCCGCGCATGAATCTCAGGGCGTCGAGCATATCGGGGGCAATCTCATTTATTCCTTCCCTTTTTGCCAGGGCGCGGGCGACCTCCTCATCCCAGTCTTCGAATCTCAGGAGATAACCCTGATCGTCAACGGCTGTCTTTCGCCCATCAAGTTCGATCTCCGGCATCCTTTATTGTAGCACCCGCCGCTCAAAGATTAAACCTCCCGATACGACTGACCATGATGAGCGGATTCAAATGGAAAAATTCGGGGTATATAAGGACCGGAAACACCCGTGTTCGGCGTAATCCAAACGGGCAAATCGGGGCAATTGCCGGAATTTTAAGGGTAAAATCATTATCCCGGCATGGCGCCAAGACTGCGGCTTGCATCATGCCCCGTCTGTTTCATGTGCATATAATGGCTGGCGGGGGCCTCATGCGAGAGAATGGCCGCGCAAAAAAGCAGCGCCATTATTAGAAACATCTCGGCTCTCACAAGTCTCTTGAAAAGGATGGCCATCTGATGGCCCGGCCGGCCCTGTACAAACGGCAGGTAAAGACGGCGGGCCGCCCGGCCGGCAATACCCGGTTTATGGGCGGGAAAGCCGGCCCACTGCTCCAATGCCGGGACGTTTACGTATCTGTTGAAAGCCGCCAGGGGAAGGAGGACAAGAAACAGGATGACCTTTGCGGCAACGGTGAGCCCGTAAGGCGTGCCCAGGAGCGCCCTTGCGCCGCCGATATAAGTCAGATAGTTTATGGCGGCGGTTACCGCCATGACTGCCACCCCCCAACCCGCCATAACCGAAAACCTGCGCGCGATGCCTGCAATCAGGGGCGGGCGAATATCGGATTTCAGCGCATCCTCGGGTTTTATAATTCGCGGGAGCACCAGGATTGAAAGCGCAAGCAAACCGCCTCCCCATGCCTCCGCCCCCAGGAGGTGGAACCAGTCGTTTATCTCGCGGAGGCTGAAATCCCCCTTGTCCGCCGGATGTCCGTACGCGCTTTCGGTCATCGATACAAGCAGGACGATAATGAGCATCAGAAAGAGTGCCGTACGCCCTTCGCGGCCCTTCTTCCCCGATACCAGGAATATTATGGCCAGGAAAACAAGCAGCAATATCCTGACCATCCAGACGCGCCCGAAATGGGTGCCGGAGATGACCAATGGGAGCATATTGACGGCGGTAAAAAATGGCGTTCCGCCCACGGCATTAAATGAGCGAACTGGTGAATTTACCCCTCCTGGAATGTAATGTTTTGCTTCAAGAAACAGTATATCATTTGACATATGGGCTGACTCACTTTCATAAAGGAATTACTTATCCATGATTATACAATGAATATTAAAAAAATGCATTATTAT
>JAJYGJ010000061.1 GCA_021790695.1 Nitrospirota bacterium
TCCGATCTCCGCACCGAAAGGGGACATACCGAGCCCGATCGATATACCGGCCGGCTGCCCATACCATCCGAGATGCCCGAAGAGGATGTCTGTCTGCGACAGGGACGCGCCGCAATTGTCCCGGCCCGCAGGCCAGCCCGGAAGACTCGTCTCCTGCCATCTCTGGAACACTTAGAACAATTTAGCGGTGGGCCAGTTTGAGTTTGTTAAACTCGCGATGGACGGAACGCCCTGGCAGGTTCTAGCTTTTGGACGCGAGCAGCCGTTCCACGGCCTTCTCCAGCGCCCCTCCGGCCGCCGGGCCGATGAATTTCCGTGCGATGACTCCCCTCTGATCGATCAGGAAAGTGACCGGGACTGGGAACACGTCGTAAAGGTTGTAAGCCGTTGACCTCGCATCGATGGCGACGGGATAGTCGATGGGCCGCCTGGCCTCGTAAGCCGCCACGTCGCCAGGGCTGTCTCTTGTCACGCCGAGGACCAATACTCCTCTGGCCCTGTACCGGGCGTAAAGCCGGTTCAACGCGGTTATCTCGCCTTCGCATGGAGGGCACCATACGGCAAAGAAGTTAAGGACAATCACCTTTCCCTTGAGGGCCGCGATGGAAACGGGCATGCCGCGGGTGTCCTCGAGGGTAAACTGCGGCGCGGCCTGGCCGGACTGGATGGCATAGGCCGTGCGGCATCCGGGCCAAAGCGCCCCGAGCCGGAGCGGCAAGACAAGTTGCAAGATAAGGGCGGCGAAAAGGACTTTTCTGCCCATACGGCAATTCTATCACTGCCCGCCCTTTTCAGGTAAGGGAAAATTGCCGGCGGGCAGGCGATTGCACGGGCAGGCGATTGCACTTGACATCTAAAATATTTTTGATGTAATTTAACTACTTCAGTGAAAGGGCCGCGGCCCTTAATCTCACGAAGAAGGGGGGTAGAGAATTGCATGCGCTGGGGGTCCATCTTTTGGTTGACTTAAGGGATTGCAGCATTGAGACAATAAGAGACTTGGCGTATGTAAGGGATTCACTGGTGCAGGCCGCAAAGCAGGCGTCCGCGACGATCGTGGATGTTTCCTTTCACGAGTTCAACCCCTTTGGGATCAGCGGCATGGTTGTCATAGCGGAATCACATCTGTCCATCCACACCTGGCCGGAATATGGCTACGCGGCGGTGGATATCTTCACCTGCGGAGACCAGATAAAGCCTGAAATAGCCGCTTCCTATCTGATAGAGCGGTTCGGAAGTCAGAGCCCTTCGGTGGTGGAAATGAAAAGAGGCATCATACCTCCATTTGACACAAAGCTGCCCCACAAGATTTCCAGCCCCGCAGGGGAGCCAGCCCCCGCAGGGGAGATAGAAAGCCTCACATAGTAAGGAAAAGACGCCCGCCGGAATCGGCCCGAAGCGGCGCGGGGCCTTGCCAAAAAGCAAACCGGGCCGAATCTCCCTGCCTCTATACCGCCTGCTTCTTGCCTTTGAGGACGGCTATGCCGGGAAGCTCCTTGCCCTCCAGAAGCTGAAGCGACGCCCCGCCCCCCGTCGAGATGAAGGAGATCGAATCCGAAACGCCGGCCCGGCTTACGGCCAGGTCCGTGTCGCCCCCTCCCACTATGGTGAGGGCATAGGCGTCCGCCACGGCATGGGCTATGGCGAAGGTGCCGCGGCTGAAGGCGTCAAGTTCAAAGACGCCCATCGGGCCGTTCCATATGACGGTCTTCGCGTTCAGGAGCGCCTCGGAGAAAAGCTTTACCGAGGCCGGGCCGATGTCGAGGGCCTTCCAGCCCCTCGGTATCTCCTGCGTTGTCACAAGCTTGGTTTCGGCCTGGGGCTCAACGCTCTGGGCAACGACGCAGTCGACGGGCAGATAGAATTTGACGCCGTTTTTCTTGAGGTCGTTTCTTATCTTTTCCGCGAGTTCGAGCATCTCGTTTTCCACAAGCGAGTCGCCTACCTCGTAACCCATGGCCTTTATGAAGGTAAAGGCCATCCCGCCGCCCACAATGACCTTGTCCACCTTGTCCATCAGGTTTTCAAGGACGCCGATCTTGCCCGAAACCTTTGCCCCGCCCAGGATGGCCGCGAAAGGCCGCACGGGGTTGCTGACGACCCCTTGCAGATAGCCGACCTCCTTTCTGAGCAGGAAACCCGCAACCGGGGTAATGAAGGCGGGCACGCCCACGATCGAGGCGTGATTTCTGTGGGCCGCCCCGAAGGCGTCGTTGACGTAAATGTCGGCCAGAGAGGCAAGCTCCCGCGCGAATTCCGGATCGTTTGCCTTCTCCCCGGGATCGAACCTCAGGTTCTCCAGGAGAAGGACATCGCCGGGCCTCATTTTTGCCAGCATGTCCTTGACGGGCTTGCCGTGGATGTCCTGGCTGAACAGGACCTCCTTGTTCAAAAGTCTCTGGAGCCTTCTGGCCACGGGGGCCAGACTCCATCTCGGATCGGGACGACCCGCGGGCCTTCCCATGTGGGAGGCGAGTATCACCTTGGCCCCCTCATCGATGGCGTAATTTATCGTGGGCAGAGCGGAGCGGATCCTGCGGTCGTCCGTTATCATCATGTTCTCATCGAGGGGGACATTGAAGTCAACGCGGATGAAGACACGTTTGCCCTTTATATCCACATCCTCTATCGTGAGCTTTTCGAACTCGCCTTGTCCAAAGGCCCCCCTTGTCATCTTACGCGCGCTCCTTTATGTAGAGCATGAGGTCCTTGAGCCGGTTGGAATAGCCCCATTCGTTGTCATACCAGCTTATGATCTTGACCATGCGCTTGTCCATAACGGTGGTGAGATTGGAATCCACCATCGAGGAATGGGAATTGCCGTTAAAATCTATCGAGACAAGCTCCTCCTCCACGTACTGGAGCACGCCTTTCATCCTGCCTTCCGCCGCCTCCTTGAGACTGGCGTTTATCTCTTCCTTGGTCACGTCCTTCGAGACGTCCACGACCAGGTCTACGACCGAGACATTCGGGGTCGTGACCCTTATGGACATGCCGTCCAGTTTTCCCTTCAGTTCCGGCAGCACCAGGCCGACCGCCCTTGCGGCCCCCGTCGTGGTCGGTATCATGCTGACGGCCGCCGCCCTGGCGCGCCTTAAATCCTTGTGCGGCAGATCGAGTATGCGCTGATCGTTCGTATAAGAGTGAACGGTCGTCATGAGGCCCCGGACGATTCCGAAATTGTCATTGAGTACCTTCGCTATGGGGGAGACACAGTTGGTCGTGCAGGAGGCATTCGAGATTATCCTGTGCTCGGAGACGTTCAGCTTCTCCTCGTTTACGCCCATGCAGACCGTTATGTCGGGGTCCTTCGCCGGGGCGGAGATTATCGCCCACCTGGCGCCGGAGGCAATGTGCTTGCCGGCCGCGTCCCTGTTTGTGAAAAAACCGGTGGACTCCAGCACCGCGTCCGCCGCCACCTCCCTGATGGGAATCTTTTCGGGCTCCCTGAAGGAAAATACCCTGATTTCCCGGCCGTTTACGACTATGCCGCCCTCGACTGCCTTTACATCCGCATCAAAGATGCCGTGGACGGAGTCGTATTTGAGTAGGTGCGCAAGTGTCTTCGGGTCCGTCAGGTCGTTGATGGCCACGATCTCGAGGCCTGAGCCCTGGCTGGCGCGGAAAAAATTCCTTCCGATCCTTCCAAATCCGTTTATCACTACCCGCATTTGCAATTTCCTCCTGTCGTCTTCATTTGATTTTTTAATTCCGTTCCAAACGGCGCCCCGGAATCAGGTCCGGCACATCACGAATCCGGTCCTTATCTTCGGATAAAAATATGTGGATTTGGGCGGCATCCTCTGCCCGGAAAGCGCCACTTCCATGACCTCGTTGATGCTGGTGGGGTTCAAAAAAAAGGCGGCGTCCCAGCATCCGCTTTCGACCTGCCGGATGGCGGCCCGGACGTCCATCTCGTAGGCGACCGCCGGGGCGCCCATCATCCTGTTTATCAAAAACTCATGGAGTATGACAACATCCAGCTCGCGGAGCGCGGGGTGGCAGCCGGCCAGGTTGGAGCCGTCGTATGCCGCCCTGTAGCACTTGCCGCCATGGGTATAAATGCCGAATGTGTTTTTCATGCCCTTTATGCCCTTCAGGATGTCGGAGCCGGCCGGCAGCTCCTCTGTCTCGAAATGCTCGCCCAGGCACTCCGGGATCTTTTGCGCGGGGCCGCTCCTGACGAGCCTGTGGGTAGGCAGCACGGTCAGGCCGCCGTCGGCTATATTGGCAAGGAACATCAGGACGTAATCGAAGGGGGCGTTCTCAACCGGTGTCTGCCCCGCCGGGAGACCGGGCATTTCTTTGCGGGCCCGCTGGTATTCAAGGGCGGTCTCGTAGCGGTGATGCCCGTCCGCGATGAAGACAGCCCTGCCGTCCAGGTCCGACTGGAAGGCGGCCGTCGCCTCCGGGTCGTCAATGACCCAGAGCCTGTGAAGGAAGCCGTCCGCGTCGGCAGCCTCCAGAAAGGGCGGGACACCGCCTTCCGAAAGGCGGTCTAGCAGGGCCGAGGTCCTGCTATTCCGGTTTAGATCGGATGAGAAAATGGGGCTTGTGTTCACGCCGGTGGCGGCAAGCAGGCTCAGCCGGTCGTCCCGGGCCTTCGCGTGCGTGCACTCATGCGGATAAATATGGCCGCTGCCGAATGGCTCCAGCTTTACCATGGCAAACACGCCCCGGAGTCTCTTCCGCTTCCCCTCCACGGCGTAGCGGACCTCGTATGCGTACAGACAGGGGGACCGGTCCTCCCTGAGCACCCCGTCACCCAGCCATTCCCGAAGCAGGGCGGACGCCCGGGTGTACCTGTTTTCTTCGGGAGTGTCCCCCGGCAACTGCTCCCCCGCGTCCACGCGGGCGATGTTGTGCGGGCTCCTCTCGTAAAGGGACCGCAGCAGCTCCGGCCCGATTACATCATAAGGCGGCGCCGTCACGGAGCCGGCCTCGACCTTGCCCGGATTGTAGCATATCCCCCTGAAAGGGATGACCTCTGCCAACTGGCTGGGGATCTCCTTAATATTTTTCTCGGAAGCAGGATTATATTATCATTATCCCGGCGGGATTTCAAACCCGCCGCGGCCGAATAATATTGAAGATTCCGCACTTAGACGGTCCGGCGCTAGCGCCCGGCGGGAAGACCCACGGTCTCCACGCGGACCATGGCGAGCCCGCTGCGATCGAAACCGAGTTTCCTGGCCGCGCCCAGGCTGAGGTCTATTATCCTGCCCCCCGCGGATGGATTTTTTTTGGTCGGGAACGGTCCGCGATCGTTCACCCGCACTATTATGCTCCGCCCGTTTTCCAGGTTCGTCACCCTCGCATAACAGGGAAGCGGCAGATATTTCTGGGCCGCCGTAAGCCCGCGGGGGTCGAATACCTCGCCGTCCGCGGTCATCTCGCCCCCTTTTTTGTCCAATGTCTCGTATCCGTACCAGGAGGCCGCACCCGTCCGCCTGTAATGCCGGGCCTCGCTTACACTCATGGGATAATAGGTCCTGCCGTCCACAACATAAGGGGAGTCTTTGACCCTGCCCAGCCGTATGGCCTCCTTGGGCGGAAGCCCGCCTATTGATTCTATCGCACCATGGGTAAGCGGCCAGGAAAGCGGAGCCTTCACGACCCTGAAAGTGAACCTGCCCACCTTGTAAACCGCCACCGCCGTGCCGGCCGCGATCTTGCATCCGGTCTTTACCGTCCAGATGCTCCCCTCCACGGCCGTTTTGGTGACTTCGTAGGGCGCCCTGACCGCCACACAGCCGCCGGGACAGATCGCCGCCGTCAGACAGAAGGCGAGCAGGGCGGCACTGGAAAATTTCACCGTCTAATATAGCATTTGCCGGGCAGGTCCGAACAAAAAAATCCTGGCGGGCGCACATAAAAAAAAGGGGGGGCGCAATTTCGCCTCCCCCCTCGTCTTTTGTTACTTACAACCTTGCTTTAGTACATACCTTCCATGCCGCCGCCCGG
>JAJYGJ010000159.1 GCA_021790695.1 Nitrospirota bacterium
TTACGGCCCTCACCGCCCGCTGGACAATGCCGTCCGGCGCGTATGCACCCGTTGCCTTATCGTCTTTCCCATTCGGAATGCCGAAAAGCAGAACAGCGGGAATCCCCAGGCCGGCGAGTTCCCTGGCCTCCTCGACAAGCATATCCACGGAGAGGTGATAATTCCCGGCGATGGAGGGTATTTCCCTCCGTATCCCCCGCCCTTCGACAACAAACAGGGGCTGTACAAAATCGTCCACGGACAGACCTGTCTCACGCACCATCCTCCTCATGTTCCCGTTTTTCCTCAACCTCCTCAACCTCTGCGCCGGAAAGCCCATGGTCCACCTCCTTTTTTAAACTTGCAATCCCCAGGGCGATTCACTGGCCGCCTTTTGCCGTTTTTCAAAATATAATAACGGGCCCGACCAGCTCAAAGGACTGTCTCGCTCAAAGTGGCCGCCGCAGGGACGAAATCGCCCCGTGCATCCGATGAGTCCTGCCTCGCTGCAGGGGTCCGCTCGCCCGGTGATGGAGACCCCGCGCAGACCCCTCTTTTTTGTTACATGAGATTGGATTGAACAGGCTTTTTACGTATCTCCGGCATTTGCGCGTATCGGGTGTTGCGCCGCCCCCCCCATTCACATGTTCGTCGCAATACATATTCAAGGCAACTTACAGGTGTACATCGCAATTAACATGCCAGCTTAAAAATTCTCAAACAGGACCCTGTCACCTTCCGGCCCGGGAAGGGCAGGATCGGCCACGGCCCCATTATCGAAACCCTCCGTGGCAGGATGGACGGCAGATATTGGGAAAACCCGGCCCCGTTCAAATATGAATGCTTTTATCAGGGACCATGTCCCGCCGGCCGGGCTTACCGCTCCCCGTGTGTCTTTTGGATACAGGATTGAAACGGTTCCACACCGGCCATATGTTTACAAAAGAAACAGCGCCGTCCGCCGGCCGGCTTGAAAAAAGCTGAATTTGGAAAAACCAGCCGAAGAATGATATAATTTCAAAGCTTATGGTTCAGGAGATTTATATGGCCCGATATAGCCCGTTGTTCTCAGTCTGGCGCCCGACACCCCTTCACTTTTAACGAATCCTGCCTTATGCCGCCGGAATCTGAAAGGCGAAAGGCCCCAAAAGGCAAAAGCATGGCGCGCGGGAATAAAAAACCCGGGAAGCAACAGATTCTGCGGCCGGACATCCTGTCCGTTATCGACGCAATCGGCGATGAGATAACCATACAGGACACCGATTTCAGGATTGTCTACCAGAACAGCGCCTTCATCTCCAAGGCCGGCCGCCATACCGGCCAATATTGCTATGAGGCGTACGGGCATACCGGACAGGTTTGTGAAGGCTGCCAGTTGGAGATGGCGTTCAGGGACGGCGGAGTCCACCGGGTCGCGCGGAAGGTCTCACTTAACAATGAAACGAGGTATGCCGAGATCACGGCCTCCGCCCTGAGGGATGCGGCCGGCAGGATTATAGCGGGCATCGAGGTGGTAAGAGACATAACGGACCGCGTGAGAATAGAGGAGCAGTTGTCCCAGGCCAAGCGGGACTGGGAGGACATCTTCAACCAGATAACGGAGATGATTACCGTTCACGACATGGATTTCAACATAGTCCGGGCCAACAAGGCCGCCGAAAAGATACTCGGTTTGCCGGCGCCGGGAGAGGGGGAGGCCAAATGCTTCAAATATTACCACGGCAACTCATGCCCGCCTGCAAACTGCCCCAGTTGCGCGAGCCTGGGATCCATGCTGCACGGGACCGCGGAATATTTCGAGCCCCACCTCAACAGGTTTTTGGAAGTCACCGCGGTCCCCAGGTTTGACGCCGCTCATAAGCCTGCCGGGCTTATTCACATCGGCAGGGACATCACGGAGCGGAAACGCCTGGAATCGATCGCCCAGGCCGCAAGCCTGATGGACAACCTGGGCTATGTCTTTTCCGGGATAAGGCACGAGATAGGAAACCCCGTGAACGCCGCCAAGCTCACCCTGTCCGCCCTGAAGACCAAGCTCCCCGCGGCCGGCCCGGGGGAAATCGGGAAAAACCTCGACGCCGCGCTGGAGCAGCTCTCGCGGGTCGAGTTTCTCCTGAAATCCCTCAGGAACTTCAATATGTTCGAGGACATGGACGTGGCGCATATCTGCCTGTCGGCCTTCATGGAAAGATTCTTTGGCCTTGCCGGGAGGGATTTTCTGGAGAGGGGCATAGAAATAGTCTCCGACATAGCATCTGACGTGCAGTGCGCCTTTGCCGATGAGCGGGCCCTGCACCAGATCCTTCTGAACATTGCCGCGAACGCCGCGGATGCCCTGTCCGGAGCCGAAAACCCGAGGATAACCTTCCGCGCAAGAAAACTGGGCTCCATGGTGATCATGACCGTGGAAGATAACGGCCGGGGCATACCCCGCGGGAACATGAAAGACCTCTTCAAACCGTTCTATACGACAAAGGCGAGCGGGACGGGTCTCGGGCTCGTAATCGTCAAAAAGATGATGTTGAAAATGGGCGGCGAGGTAGAGATTACAAGCGAAGAGGGCCGGGGGACCGCCGTAAACCTTTTCCTGCCCTGCCGCGGGCAGGCGGGCAAACCGCCCGGCCGCCGGGACCGCTCTCGAAATTTCCTTTAAACGGAGGCCCGGTTAAACCCGCCGCTTCTTATCCCGTGTCATAGTCATGCCCGTCCTGACACGGCACTATGTTCCCTGCTGTTGCGAAATCCTCTTTAATGCCGGCTCGCGCTGGGCAATACGCTCGCTATCCATTTAACAGCCTGCAAAAGCGGAAAATTGAAAGAAGGGGATTTGGCTTCGGAGAAATTTTTACGGCCGCCATGCAATCCCGCGGGGCGGCCGTTTCAATTTGCATCCGCTTATTTATCCCTCTCTTCGCTTTGGACGATAACAGGGCCGTCAGTGTCCGAAGAAGCCGCGCCCCTTCTTGTCCGGAATAAGGTAAAGGACGATGCCCCTGTCCTCGCAGAACCTGACGACATCCTTGTCCCTGATCGAGCCGCTCGTGGCCACTACGGCCTTGATGCCGGCCTCGGCAAGCGCCTCCACGCCGTCGGTGAACGGGAAGAAGCTGTCGCTTGAGGCCGAGGCGCCTTTTGCGTCGTGGCCGGAATAAGAGACAAGGTTAAGCGCAAGCTTCGCTCCGCGCACCCTCGCCTGCTGGCCGACGCCGTTTGCGATTAGCTGGCCGTCTTTAATAACAGTTATCGTGTTGCTGTTGCTTGTGTCCCCGATGGCCTTCGCCATGAGCATGTCGTCTTCCTGCTGGCGCGCGGCCTGGCCGTATCTCTTGAGCTCAGGGTCGTTAAGGTCCAGGATGTAAGTGTAGTTGGGCTGCGCAAGGAAGCCGCCGCGCACATAGCGGCAGCGGGGCGAGGGATCAAGGCTCGCGCGCCCCAGGCCGGCAAGGGCCGGGTTTTGAAGCAGCCTGCACTTGTCTCCCTTGCGCTGGAAGAACCCTGTCGCGCCGGAATCGAATGACGGGGCTATGATGCCGTCCAGCGGCCTGCGCTGCCCCTCCGGCATGCCGTGAGTGACGAGCGCCTCCGCCACGTCCTCCGTTACCGGGTAGTTCACCATCACGAGGCCGCCGAATATGGCAAGCGGGTCTCCCATTATCATCCGGCGGGCGGCCTCCGCCGGGTTATCCGCGGCCACGGCGGCCCCGCAGGAGTTCCCGTGCTTCACGCCCACGGAGATAAGGGGCGCCTTGCCGCGGTTCGCCTCGAAACTGGCCGCGATGTGGGTGACCGTCTGGAGAAGGCGGTCCAGGTCGCAGAGGTTGTTGTAGCTTGGCTCCGTCCCGGCCACGATCCGGAACTTCTCCAGCGCCAGGGGATCGGCCGACCCTCCCCCGTAAAGCGCGGCGGGCACCTGGTAGCCGTTCTCGCCGTATTTGCAGGTAAGGGCAAGCCTGCCCGAAAATTGCATCTCTTCCTTCGGTTTGTCTTCCAACTGGGACACCTCCTGATATCATGAATTCGGCACGTGAAAGATTATACATTCCCGGAGAAAACAGAGACAAGGATGAAGAATGTCCCGGGAGACGAATGCGCCGGTCATGCTCCTGAGGCTAAAGGGGGCCGGGACTGCGGCGATTTCCAGGAGCAACCATGCCTGCGCCCATTTCCGTGGTGGTCGCAACGGCCTTGAAAATCCGGCAGTAATCCGCGGAATTATTCCGGCTTTTCTCCGGCTGCCGCAACGGGGGCCGCGGTCTTTTTTCCGCCTCTGCCCCTGGCCCTGGCGGCCCTGACTTTGCCGGGTTTTTCCTGAACGGATATCTTTTTGGTCCTTCTTTTATACTTCCGGGGGGCTTTTCCGAAGACACTTTCCCTGATTCCATGCAGGAAATCCTCCACACTTTTTTGCCGGGTGTCTTCGGGAATAAGATTGATGACATTTTTGAGTTTCTCGGAAAGTTTGCCGCCCAATTCCTTCAACTCTTCGATCTGCTTTGCACTTTCCTTTTTAACCATTTTTACGATATCCATAAACATCCTCCTGAAAAGATTTGTAAGATAATATAAAACCTGAATGGTTGCATGTCAAGGAATTGTCGTGACGGAAGTCACGCGCCGCTTTGCGGATCCTGTTTTAAAAAGACAGGCATGATCAAATCGTATATACTGTTTTCAGGGGCGTCTCATTTTTTGTTGATTTCAAAAATCGCAAACAAAATGGAGAACGGAAAATTATGAAAACGCATGGGTGCGGGCGCATCAGAATTTTAATGTTGCTTTTATGTTTCACCTTTATATTTTCCCTGTTTGCCACCACCTCATATGCAAAGAGCAGAGAGGAAATAAACGCGAGCGTTAAAGCGGCCATGGTCCGTTTCAAGAAGGAGATCAAAGGCGGCACGGCATACCTGGAAGGCGCCAGGGGAGTGCTCGTCATGCCGGGCATTGTCAAGGCCGCTTTTCTGTTCGGGGGCAAATACGGCCAGGGCGCATTACTGGTCGGAAACAGGACAGCGGGCTACTACAGCATTGCCGGAGGTTCCGTGGGATGGCAGCTTGGCGCGCAGAAGTACGACATGGTCATATTGTTTATGACGGAAAAAGTGCTTAAGAATTTCATGAGCAGCGAGAACTGGGAGGCGGGGGTCGATGCTGAGGTAACCCTTATCAATACGGGGGCGGAAGCTACCGTTGAGACCCTGCGGAGCCAGCACCCTATTGCCGGCTTCGTCTTCGGGCAGCAGGGGTTGATGGGGGGCGTGTCCATTAAGGGCACCAAATTCACGAGGATACATCCTGATTGACCCCCATGGTCAGGAGACCCCGTTATCGGGCGCTCTTTTCATCTCCGGATATGAAGTTATCGTCCGGCCCGGCGTCATTTGAAAAAAATGGCGGTTACGCCCCGGCTGCTTCACTGTCCGGAGAAACGGCGCCGCCGGCCGGACCTCGAGACCGCGTCCAGAGGGCGTCGCGGACGGCCCGGGCGCAAAAATGGGGGCCCCGGCCGCGCCTTTGGATAAACGTAAAGCCCGCGCCCAACCAGGCCCGGACATGCCGGTGGCGGATGTCCGGCAAGCCCCCTTCACAATGGAAGATTACACTTATTGTAACAGGCGCAAGAAAGCCCTCGCCGCCGCCGATAAATATCTGTCCTTGTGGCGGACAATATAAAGATCCCTCCGGAGGTCCATTCCCGCAAGAGGAATTGATTTAACCAAACCGTGGGCCAGTTCCCTCAAGACGGCATGCCTTGAAATTATCGCTATGCCCAAATCCGCCTCAACGGCTTTTTTGACCCCTTCGGTGTTTCCGAATTCTATGGTCTTGTTAAGCGCGACTGCCGCCTTTTCGAGCAGGTGCTCCACGAAACTCCTTGTCCCCGAGCCTTGTTTTGCCAGCAGGAACGGCCGGTCGATGAGTTAACGAGCGCGG
>JAJYGJ010000096.1 GCA_021790695.1 Nitrospirota bacterium
CCCCGTGAATTGCTGGAATCGGAGCTTTTCGGCTACGAAAAGGGCGCCTTCACCAATGCCATATCCCGCAGGATCGGCAAGTTCGAGGACGCGGCCTCGGGCACCGTCTTTCTGGACGAGATAGCGGAACTGGAACTTCCCCTGCAGGCCAAGCTCCTCCGGGTCCTGCAGGAAAGGGAGATCGAGAGGGTCGGCGGCGGGCGGAAGATAAAAGTCGATTTCAGGCTCGTCTGCTCGGCGAACCGCGACCTCGAAAAAGAGGTGCAGGCGGGCAATTTCAGGATGGACCTTTACTACAGGATAAACGTGGTGCATATATGGGTGCCGCCTCTCAGGAGGAGAAGAGACGACATACCGCTGCTGGCGGCGGAGTTCATGCGGGAATTTTCGGAGAGGGAAGGCAAATCCGTCAGGCTGTCGCCGGAGGCCCTTGAAGCCTTCTGCGATTATTCATGGCCGGGAAACATAAGACAATTGAGAAACGTCCTTGAAGGGCTGACCGTCCTTTCCAGCACCGGCCTGGTCACATTGGACGATATGCCCGGGGAGATACTGGCCTCGGGGGTCCCCGGTGCGGCCGGGTGCGCGGAAGGACCGGGACCGGCGGCCGGGGGCGGCAATGTCAGCCAGGAGCCGCCTCCCCAGGGCGCACAGACGCTGAGGGAGATCGAGGAATACGCCATCATTTGCGCGCTCGAGGAATGCCGCGGCAACAAATCCAGGGCGGCAAAACTGCTGGGCATCTCCAGGAAGACCTTTTATAAAAGACTGAAGGAGATAGAACCCGCCAAGAGCCGCGACTGAAGGGGACCAGTCCCGGGGACCGGTCCCCTTCATCGACCCCAAAAAAACCCTGCTTACTCCACGGTCACGCTTTTTGCCAGGTTCCTGGGCTTGTCGACATCGTTGCTTCTCAGCACTCCCGTATGGAATGCCAGCAGTTGGAGCGGTATCACATTGACGAAAGGCGAAAGCACGGGGTGGGTCGGCGGCACGGTGATCGTCTCGTCCGCCCTGCCGCGCAAACTGGCCGGCTCATCGGTGACCGCTATCACCCTGCCGCCCCTGGCCTTGACTTCCTCGATATTTGAAAGCGTCTTTTCAAAGAGGCTCCCCATGGGGATAACCACAACCACCGGTAGTCCTTTTTCTATGAGCGCGATAGGGCCATGCTTCATCTCCCCGGCCGGATACCCCTCGGCATGGATATAGGATATCTCCTTCAGCTTCAGGGCGCCTTCGAGGGCAATGGGATAGTTTATCCCCCTGCCCAGATAGAGCATGCTTGAGGAGTCCGTGATGGAGCGGGCAACCTCCTCCACGCGCCGCGCGGAGCCCAGGGCCTTTTCCACGAGAAGGGGCATTTTTTTAAGCTGTCCGATCAGCGTTTGCGCCTCGGCCGCGATGAGTCTGCCGCGCTCGGTCCCGAGGGCGACCGCGAGAAGGTAAAGGGCCGTCATCTGCGCGGTAAACGCCTTCGTCGAGGCCACGCCTATCTCCGGCCCGGCCCTGGTATAAAGGACGGAGTCCGCCTCCCTGGAGGCCGTGCTGCCTACGACGTTGCATAACGTGAGGGAAAAGGCCCCTTTTTTCGCCGCTTCGCGTTGGGCCGCCAGCGTATCGGCGGTCTCCCCCGACTGCGTGATCGATATGAACAGGCTGTTTTTTTCTATGAGCTGCTCCCTGTACCTGAACTCCGAGGCGATCTCCACATCCACGGGAATATGGGCCAGGGCCTCTATGGCGTATTTCCCCACCAGGGCGGCATGATAGGAAGTCCCGCAGGCCGCTATGTGCAGCCTCCTCCACCCGAGTATCATCCTTGAGGTGATGCCGAGGGCCCGGAGCATGCCCGGCGGGTCGTCGATCCATTCCCTCATGGTCTCCATGACGGTTTTCGGCTGCTCGTAAATCTCCTTTTCCATGAAATGGCCGTATCCCTCTTTTTCAGCCATCTCGGCCGTCCAGTCGATCTCCACGACCTTGAAGCCGGGCGCTTCCGGCTTTTTTACCGGGGTTCCGCCGCCATTCCCGAGCAATTCCAGCCTTGCCTCACCCTTCGAAAGCGTGAACATCTGGCCGTCCTCCATGAAGACGAATTTTTTCGTGTACGGCAGAAAGGCCGGTATGTCAGAGGCGAAGAAGAATTCCCCCTCGCCGAATCCGACAACCAGAGGGCTTCCGTTTCTCACGGCAAACAGTTTTCCCGGCGCCTGGTCGCTCATTATTCCGAGGGCGTAGGAACCCTTCAGATCCAGGATGGCCCTCCTCATGGCGGCCTCAAACGGCATACCCTTTTTCATGTACCTTGAGATAAGCTGCGGTATCACCTCCGTGTCCGTATCGGAGGCGAATTCATGGCCCTCGGATTGCAGTCGCGATTTCAGTTGCTGATAATTTTCGATGATGCCGTTATGGACCACGACCACGCCGCCCGCGGCGTGCGGGTGGGCGTTTCTGTCGGAGGGGGCGCCGTGGGTGGCCCATCTCGTGTGGCCAAGCCCCATCCGGGCCTCCGGCAGGGGTTCAGGCAATATGCCCTGCAAGTCTCGTATCCTGCCCATGGTCTTGTATATCCCCATGCCTCCGCCGTTTACGTATGCCACGCCCGCGGAGTCGTATCCCCTGTATTCGAGACGCTTCAGTCCGTCCATGAGCACCGGCAGCGCGCTTTTGTCCCCGATGTACCCGACTATGCCGCACATATTGCTCCCCCTTTTGGGAATTTGACGCCTTACCGACGCAATCTATCATAGCAAAAAATATTCCTCAGGCATAGTGACATCCCGCCCCCGCAATCCCGGAGTCGACCTGGAATCAATTTTTGCTTGACATTTCCGCCGATTCATCTAAAAAAAGGGTAGGGCCTGTTTCTTCTGAAATGAAAAAATCCTATAGTTTTTGCACGGATGAAGCACTTCGCATCAATTGGTCCGACGAGGGCTTTGCCGAGCTTGCGGGATGCCCCGGAGAGGCAATGGGCCGGAAATATCACGAAATATTCCCCAGGATCAAGGCCGGCAACAGGGATGCCGTGCGCATGGCCATCTCTGGCTCGATGGCGATAACGCTCAAGTCGTTTTGCCTGCGGTCTTCAAGCGGCCAGTTTTTCGCCGATGTGGTCATAAGGCCCTTGAAGCCCGGCCGGAAGGGCTGGACTGGCAGGAAAGGGGCCAGGATCACGATTTTCCCCAGGGCCCATTGCCAACTGGCCAGGCAACTCCACAATTACCAGCCTCTTATAGACATAGGCAAGACGGCCTCCATCCTGGCCCACGGGGTGCGAAACCCGCTTAACGCCATCAAGGGGGCGGTGGTGTACCTGGGAGAAAAATACCGGGAGGAAGCGCCGCTCCTGGAGTTCACGAAACTCATGGAGGAGGAGATATCCAGGCTCGACAATTTCATTTCGAGGTTTCTCTCCGCGGGCGTTGCCGAAATGGGCCGGGAGGTGGACGTAAACTCCCTTGTGAAAAAAACGGAGGTCTTCGTCTCGCTCCAGGCCCTGGCAAACGGGATAAAATCCGAATTCAGGTATGCGCGCCGTCTGCCCCCCGTGGTCGTAAACCCGTTCCAACTGGAGCAGGCCATACTGAACGTGGTGAATAACGCCATCGAGGCCATGGCCGGCGGCGGAAGGCTCGCCGTCCGCACCGTTCTTGAATCCGGAACGGACGCCCCGGCCAAAAGTAACGGGCCGCAGGGCAATCCGCCCGGGGGGCGTTGTTTTGTCGTCATATGCATATCCGATACGGGATCGGGAAGCGCCGGTTCGATAAAAGAAAGGCCGGCCGTGAACAAGGGCAAGGGGTTCGGCCTTTTCCTCACGCGTGAGATATTGCGCTATTGGGGCGGGCTCCTGCAGATCAAAAGCCGGAAGGGGGCCGGCACGACCGTGCGCCTCTGCATCCCCTCCCGGGGCCGCGGCCGGCCCTCCGCGCCGGGCGCGAATCCTGGCCGGGCGGGGGAGCAGGCGGGGCAGCGCGACCCTGTTACCTTTTTGCACAGCCCGGATCAAAAAAAAATGTATCTGGAATAAACAATCTGTATCCGCAAGGAACACCCCTGCCCGCTTCTCCATACCATACATACTCCGGTCTCAGGCCCGCAAGGGCGGAAAAACTTTGGAACTTGCCTCAAAATCGCTTCCGCCTGCAAGGTGGATTCGATACGGCTTCCGGCCGCCGGCCTTCCTGCCGGTCTGGTATGCTAATTGCTCTTCCCGATTGCATGGGGACCGCGGATTTTAAATGGTATGCGATATATGTGAAATCAAGGCACGAGGCGGTCGCTTACGGGCAACTGCAACAGAGGGGGGTGGAGTCATATCTGCCCCTGATAAGGAAGAGCCGGCAATGGAAGGACCGGAAAAAGGTGGTCGAGTTCCCGCTTTTCCCCGGATACCTGTTCGTGCACGTAAACCCCGGCCCATCGGAGTTCGTCAATGTGCTGAAGGCCAAGGGAGTGGTCAGCCTGGTCTCCGGTGAGCAGGGCGCCCCGCTTCCGGTGCCGGATCCCGAGATCAACTCCCTGAAAATCATGATGGAAAAGGGAAGCGGACTTGACATCTACCCCTCCCTCCAGGAGGGCGTGCGGGTGATGGTCATGAGGGGCCCCCTGAAGGGCGCATCAGGCGTGATAGTCAGAAAGCAGGACGGCTACGTCCTGGCTGTAAACATAGATATCCTCGGAAGAAGCATCGCGGTCAGGCTCTTCGCCGAGGACATCGACACGGTTTAAGGCAAACCTTTCTTTTTTTCCAAAGTCAAAATCCCTGGAAGTTCAATCAGACCGGAAGAAAGTTTGAGGACCTCCGGAAAGACACGCGGTACTGTAACCGGGAGGGCGGAGCACTGTGAAGCGCGGAGTACGGCATGGAAATCCCATTTCATAAGCCCTACATAACCGATGAGGAGATAAATGGCGTGGTGAATGCCGTCAGGTCAGGCTGGCTCACCATGGGGCCCAGGACCATCGAATTCGAAAACAGGTTCGCCGGTTACGTCGAGTCGGGGCACGCGGTCTCGATGAATTCATGCACCGCGTGTCTGCACCTGGCGCTTCGGGCCATCGGCCTCGCGGAGGGAGACGAGGTGATCGTGCCCGCCATGACGTTTACGGCCACATCGGAGGTAATAAGCTATTTCGGCGCCAGGCCCGTTTTCGCGGATATCGAGACGGGGACCGGCAACATCGATGTAAACAGGCTGGAGAGACTCATCACCGCAAAGACAAAGGCCATAATCCCCGTCCACTTCGGGGGCCAGCCCTGCGACATGGACGAGATCCTCGCCATGGCCGGGTCGCGCGGGGTGCGCGTGATCGAGGATGCGGCCCATGCCCTGCCGGCATGGTACAGATACAAAAAGGTAGGCGGCCTTGGCGACATCACATGCTTCAGCTTCTATGCCACAAAGACCCTTTGCACCGGGGAGGGGGGCATGGCGGTCACGGACAACGGGCAGTGGGCCGAGACGATGCGGGTGCTCAGGCTGCACGGGATCTCCCGGGACGCCTGGAAGAGATACACGAAAAACGGCTCCTGGCGATATGACGTCATAGACGCCGGGTGCAAGTACAACATGACGGACATCCAGGCGGCCCTGGGCCTGGCGCAGCTTGCAAAACTGGAGTGGATGTGGGAGGAAAGGCGCAGCATCGCGAGGCGTTACGACGAGGCCTTCGGCCCGGTCGATGGGCTTGTGACGCCCTTTGTAAAACCGGACAGGGAAAGCGCCTGGCATCTTTACAGCCTGAAACTCAACCTGGAGTCCCTGAAAATCGGCAGGGACCGGTTCATCGACGAGTTGTCCAAAAGGGGGATCGGCGCGTCGGTGCATTTCATCCCCCTCTACAGGCATCCCTATTACAGGGACAGATACGGGTGCAAGCTCTCTGAATTT
>JAJYGJ010000009.1 GCA_021790695.1 Nitrospirota bacterium
CCCAGTCATAACGCCCGGACAGGTAATTTATTGCCTTTATGTTTTTATCCAGCAGCCTGTTTAAGTCTTTTATGAAGAGGCCGGGGTTTTCCAGATATATGTCTTCAATATACGGCACGCTCCCTGTGTAATTGCCGCCCATTATTTTCTCAAGCTCTCCCTTGAGGCCCGCGGGAAAGGTAATATCGCTGTTAATCACGGCCCCGACGCCTGCCGTCATGAACCCGTTTATCTCATATGCAGGCGACAGCATCGGGTAATTAAAGACACAGACCCTCCCGCCCTCGAGGCCAACGTAATCCCAGAGGCTTCCGTTTTCAGCGAAATCGGCCGATGAAATGGGCTCCAATTTATAGCGCCCGGGGTCCTTCAAATTCCTGAAATCGATGATGCCGGTCCTGCCGGGTTTTTTCCCGGTTGCAAAGGCCATCCACGCCGGGCCGGTGACTGCCGGGATAGTTGAATGGAGGACCTGCGAAGCGCCTTCCCGCCTGAAATATTTCATATTGGGCAGGTATCCCCTTTCGATCAGGGGATCGATGACCCCGAATGTGGCCCCGTCCAGGCCTATGACGATAACCTTGCTTCCCATTTCCTCATGAAAGGATGAAGACGCAGGCGTCTGTATACAAAGCCCAGCGCCGAAATGTTCCAGATGACTATGCCTGCGGCGTTCGATATGGCCGCCCCCGCCATCCCAAGCCTTGGTATCAGCGCAAAACAAAGAAATATGTTGACCGCCAGTCCGATTATGTCAAAAAGCAGATAGGCGCGGGACTTTCCCATGACCAATGTCATAGGGCCGGCCATGCCGGCGGAAACATTGAAAAAAGACCCCAGGGACAAGAGCCTGAGGGCCCCTGCCGCGCCAGCATATGCCCGCCCGAACAAAAAAACCAGCACGGGCCCCGGAAACAGCAATAACGTCAGGAAGACGGGAAGGACCGCATAGAACAATCGCCTGCAAAGGGCCAGGTAGAGGTCGCCTGATTCCTTTACCTTTCCGGCCGCGTAGAACTCCGAGGCCACCGGCATGAAAAGGAAATTGACCGCCGCAAGTCCAAGCCCCATCGTCTGGCTTACGAGGGCCGCCGCCCCGTAGAGGCCGACGACGGGAGCGCCGGCAAAATGTCCGAGCATAAGGGTGTCCGTTTGCGCCACCAGATTATTTACGAGGGCTGAAATCGCAAGCGGCGCGGCAAAGACAAGCACCGTCTTCATCGCCGCGGCCCTGTCCGCCCCGGCCGCGCCGCTCATGCCGTCAGTGCGTCGCCTGCCGACGCGCTCGCAAAGGCATTTGCCCACGCAGTAAAGACCCGCAGCGGCCGAGGCCCCGAAGGCGGCAAAACAGGATATGATGACCGCCTCAGGATTTCTGCCGAATATTAAAAAAGAAGGGAAAAGAAAGACCATGAGGAGCGCGCCCTTAAGGATGTCCTCGGTAAGGACCTTATACCGGGTCGCCTTGAATCCCCTGAGCGCGCCTGAGTTCATCTGTATGAGCGCGGCAATGGGGACAATCCATGCAAAGAGACGAAGGAAACGGGCCAGTTCGATTGTATGGAAAAATTTCACGGCGATTACGCCGGAGCCGAAATAAAGTAAAAAGCCCAGGACAATGCCGGCGGCAATTGTCGCCCAAAATGAAAAAACCGTGATCTCTTTCACCCCCCCGTAGTCTCCCCTGCCGCCAAAATAAGGGATGAACCTTGCAAGCGCGCGGGGCAGACCCAGCAGCGCGCACGACGCACCAAGGAAAACCATGGAATAAGAGAGGCTGAAGAGCCCAAACTCTCCCGGACCAAGGGCGCGCGCGATCACTATCTTGCTTAAATAGGAGGTCCCGCCGCCAAAGAGCATCCCGGCAAGCACCAGAGCGCCGCCCTTCAATATCTGCCTGACCGCCGGAAGCCCCGGGGCAGCCTTCCCCGGGCGGGGCCTTACCTCCACTTTATCCCCCGGAATATCGCGTCCGTCCGGATCCTCTTTTTGTATTTTTCCACCAGCCTGAACATCCCGGCCAGCACCTCGCCGGTCAGGCGATGCGGGGTGAGGCCAAGCCCGGCAAGTCCGGTATATTTCGGGTTATAGTAATGCTCCTCCTTTTCGACCCTCGGATTTTCCAGGTGCCTCAGCCGCACGCTATAGCCCAGCTCGTCTCCGACCTTCTTGGTCTTCTGCGCGAGTTCGTTCACCGAAAAGGTCTCGGTCACCTGGTTGAATATCCTTAGCTGCCCGGGGCCGGGCGGCGTCATCGAGGCGAGATAGACGCATCGCATCGAGTCCATGATGTTCAGATAGCCCCTCACCTGCCCGCCCTTGCCGTAGATGGTAAGGGGGAGGCCCGCCACCGCCTGGACGATAAAACGGTTCAGCACCGTGCCGAAGACCTCGTCGTAGTTGAAATTGGGCAGGAGCCCGCTGTCAATGCCGGCCTCCTCCGTCATTATCCCGTAGACCGGCCCCTGCATCAGATCGGTGACCCTGAGCCCCCAGGTCCTGACGTAGAACCACAGGAGGTCCGTGTCCTGTATCTTTGTCGTATGGTAAAGCGAGCCCGCCTGCCGCGGGAAGAGGAATTTCTCGCGCCTGCCGTTGTGCTCGACATCGAGCCAGCCCTCTTCGATATCGATATTGGGAGTGCCGTACTCCCCCATCGTCCCCAATTTGATGATATGGCAGGCCGGGACGGTCTCCCTGACCGCCCAGACGATATTCAGCGTGCCGACCAGGTTGTTGCGGACCGTGAAGGCCGCCCGCTCCCTGCTCATCATCGAAAAAACGGCGGAGGGCTGTTCCGCGTAATGGACCACCGCATCGGGCATGTGTTGCCTGAATATGGAAAGCAGAAAGCCGAAATCTGTGATATCGCCTACGTGAATGCTTATCTTGCGCCCCGTGAGGGCCTCCCATCTGCGGGCCCGTTCGGACAGTCGAGGGGTCGGCATGAGAGGGCCGGCGCCCAGCTCGCGCGACACCCTCCTCCTCCAGTAGTTGTCCACGCCTGCGACCTCATGCCCGAGCCTGGAAAAATGCATGCACGTGGCCCAGCCCAGGTATCCGTCGGCGCCCAGCACGAGCACTCTCATGCGCGGCCTCCTGCTGGAGGCTCCCCTTCCATCGCCTCCAGCACCCTGTTTTCGAGGATATAGCGTTTCAGGGCGGCCTTCGTCATCGGCCGCTCCATCGCCGATACGTATGAACGCTTGAGCCCGGCGGATACGATATCGTCATAGGAATAATCTATCGAATGGTAGATGGATTTGAATGCCGGGGTCACCACGAACATGTCCTTCAGCTCGAGGGAACGCGAGACCTCCTCCTGGCTCATAAGCTCCTCATAGAGTTTTTCCCCCGGTTTCACGCCGGTCTCGACGATCTCGATCTCGGGGGGTTTCCGCCCCAGGCGGGGCGCGAGTATCTCCACCATCACCTCCGCCAGGTCCGATATCCTCGCAACGGGCATCTTCGTCACGAAGACCTCTCCGCCCCTGGAAAGGCAGACCGCCTTAAGGACCAGCCGCGCCGCCTCCCCGATTGTCATCACGAAGCGCGTCATCCTCCTGTCGGTGAGCGTGACGGGGCCGCCCCCCCTGATCTGCTTCATGAAAAGCGGTACGACCGATCCCCTGGAGCCTATGACGTTGCCGAAACGGGAGCTGCTCATGACGGCCCCTTTTCCGTTTTTAAGCGCATTGGCGGCTGTGATCAGCCGTTCGCCCATGAGCTTGGAGGTGCCCATGACGTTCGTGGGGTTTACCGCCTTGTCGCTGCTTGTGAAAAGGACGCGCTTCACCCCCCCGGATTTCGCCGCCCGGATGACGTTTTCAACCCCGAAGATGTTGGTCTGCGCCACGTCGAAGGGATTGTACTCGGAAAGGATCACGTGTTTGAACGCGGCGCAATGGATGATGACGTCCGCGCCCTCCGCCAGCTTGCAGAGCTTCTCCGAGTCCCGCACATCGCCCAGAAAACAATGGGCGCCGTTATTTTTAAATCCCTCCATCTGCATAAACAGATCTGTCTCGTTGTTGTCCATGAGCCTCAGTTCGGAGGGGCCAAAGGCATGGAGCTGCCTTGCGAGCTCGCTGCCGATCGTCCCGGCCGACCCGGTCAGGAGGACCTTGCTGCCCCTGAAAAATTTCCCCATGGCCCCCGCCTGCCGTCCAATGCCCCTCAACCGCGGGGGCAGCGCCCTGCCGCGCCCGAAGGGTTTTTCCGCTCTCAAACCGCCCTGTCCTTTCTTTGCGTGACGCCCGCTTCACGAAGGAAATATTCGAGCGTCTTTTGAAGTCCTTCATCCAGCGTGGTGAGGGGCTCGAACCCCAGCATCCTTCTTGCCTTCGTGATATCGGAATAGTTTCTTTTTACGTCGCCCGGCCTGGCGCTGCCAAACGAAACGGCCGTCCTTATGCCGGTCCTTTCCTCCAATGTCCGCCTCACGGCGGCCGCAAGCTCATTGACCGATGTTTCCCGGCAGGTCGCTATCTGGAATACCTCCCCCTCGCATTGCGCCTTGGCGGCGAGGACCATGGCCCGTACGATATCCTCTATGTAAATGAAGTCCCTCGTCTGGCTGCCGTCGCCCGATATCTCGATGGGCAATCCGTTCAAGGCGTTTCTGAAGAAACTGGCCACCACGCTGCCCTTGTGTCCGGAGCCCGGCCCGTATACGTTCCCGAATCTCAGGGCCGTGGCGGGCAGCCCGAACGTCCGCGTGTAGGCCATGCAGTATCCCTCGCCCGCCAGTTTGCTGGCCCCGTAGGGCGAGACGGGCCTCGGGGCGACGCCTTCGTGGATAGGCGGCTGCACTTCCCCGAGGGGCGCACCGGAAGAGGCGAAGATGAACTTCCTGACACGCGCCCTCCTGGCGGCCTCCAGCATGTTTAACGTGCCGGCTACGTTGGCCTCCATGTCGGCCAGCGGGTTTCGAACGGACTGTTCGACACCCGTGTTCGCCGCAAGATGGACGACGGTTTCCACCCCGCGCACACTGTGAAAACAGTCCTCGAAATTCCTGATATCGCCCCTGAAGAGTTCCACCCCGCCCGTGCGGAACTCCGGTCTCCCGGCATGATGGAGCATCGAAAACAGGTCCTTCTCCGAGCCCACGGAGAGATTGTCCAGCACCCTGACGTCTATGCCCCCGCGCCTTTGTTTTTCAAGCAGGTACGCGGCCAGGCTTTTACCTATAAAACCGCATCCGCCCGTGATAAGCCATATCCGCTTCATCATTCATTTCCTCCCGATGCGCTGAAACATCCCCGATGGATAACCGGCAACCGTTATGCCGTATCACTTAGGCGTATCACTTAGGCCGGACCGCGGGCAGGCTACCGCCATGAAGGGTCTTATTTCTTCCCCCGGTTTTTAAAAACACATGGGCTTTCGTAAATTCATAAAATGCAACCTTTAATTGTATGAAAGACAGTATAACTATGGGCAAGCCTGCTGTCAAGAATATTTTCCAAAAATCGAAAATTCGTGTAAAACCGTCATCCCCTCAACCGGGGCCGGCGAAAAAGAGGAGGCTTAACGGGAAATTGGGCCGGCAGCGGAAAAGCTTCGAAAGACGGGGATTTCAGCCATAGATGGAGTGGCGGAGGGCGCTCCGGAGATAAAAATAATTTTTTGCCGTGGTCTGGAAATGACAGGAAGATGCGGGGCGCTAGTTTACGGGCTCTCCGTTTACAATCCGAAACGGGTTGCTGATGAAAAGCCTGGCGGCCTGGGACGGCCCGAACTTGTTTGCAATCCTGGCGTGCGCCTCGGAGAGCACCGGAGGACGTTTTTTCACGTCGTGAGCGTCGGTGGCGACGACGTGGACCTGCTTTTTTTTGAGCATCTTGAAGCAGGCCTTCTGGACCCTTGCGCCGAACCTCCCCGTTATGCTGGCCGCAGTCAGCTGGCAGAGGGCCCCCAGGTCCAGGAGCCTATGCAATATGGAGACGTCTTCGAGGATGGCGACGTTCCTCTCCGGATGGGTTATGACGGGCGTTACACCCCTGAATTTCAGGCCGGCGATTATCCTTTCGAGCTCGGCCATCGGCGGAAGCACAAAGGTGGGCAGTTCCAGCAGCAGGTAATTCTTGTCGTTTATCAGGGGCAGCGTACCTTTCCGCGCATTCTCCAGGAGGTCCCTGGAGATGTGGACGTCGGCCCCGGGATAAAGGGCGACCCCGTTTGCGGCGCCCTTGACGCTGGCTATCGCCTCGCCGATGCCTTCACGGGAATTATCGTAGAGGCCGTTCATGACATGAGGGCTTGCGACTATGCCCTCTATGCCGTCCTGGCGTGCGATCTTGAGCATCTCGATTGTCTGCGCCATGTCCTGGGAGCCGTCGTCGAGCCCCGGCAGGATGTGGCAGTGGATGTCGATTAAGCCCTCCGCCATCTATCTCCTTCCCCCCTTCGTGGAAGCCCCCGTCCTGGATGCCGGCGGCCAGAAAGCCCGTGACCGCGGAAAAAGTAATCGCATTCGCCGGGATATGCAAATTGAAATCGAACATGCTGTGGACAAGCATATATGACACGGACGCCAGCAGCCCGCACAGGAGGTACGGGACCCTGCCTTCCCGGAAACAATTATATACGGCTTTGCCGAGCGATGCAAAGAAAATCAGGGCCAGCAACAGGCCGGGGAGGCCCGTCTCAACCGCCAGGTTTATGTAATCGTTGTGGGCGAAGTCGACCCTCGGCTGCAGACCCGGATTATATAGCGGGAATATCTCCCGGAAGGTGCCCAGTCCGGTGCCGGACCATTTGAAATCACGGGCCGCCCCCAGGGCGCCCCTCCAGATAAGCAGTCTCTGGCTTGACGACACCCCCCCCGTCTCGAACCTGCCTATCACCGGCGAGATGCCAAGGCAAGCTATATAGACGGCGAACGCCGCGGCAAACAAGGCGAGGAAGTAGACCGGTTTCCCGCCGGATTTTTTTATCCTCACAAGCAGGAGGAAGACAAGCCCCGAGACCATGAAACTTACTATGCCGCCCCTTGAAAGGCTGTAGAAAATCCCGACGGCCGTTACCGCCGAAACGAAGACATAGAGCAAGGCCTTCTCCACCCGTCTGGTCTCAAGCGCCAGGGCCAGCCCCAGCGGGAAGACCATGCCCTCGAACCCGGCGAAGTGGTCGCGGTTCACGAAGGGCCCGAAAGGCGAGCCCCCGTTTCGAAGCGCCCTGAACCAGTATATCCGCCCGTTCCAGGCGGCCTTCTGGATTATGGCAAAAACCGTCATCGCCAGGCCGAAAAAAGCCAGGATTGAAAACGCCCGCTTTAGCGCCCTCCGGTTGCCGCCCGCAAGAAACGCGACGAAAAAGACCATCACGTAAAGAAGAAACCTCACCGCCGCCCTTATGGTCTCATCCGCATCGATGCTCAGGCTGTGCCATGGGGCGGCCCCGCCGGGCGTGGATAGCGACAGCTCTTTTAAAAAGCCGTATTCCGGACGCGAAAACACTTCCCTTATCGCTGAAAGGGGGATGGGGATGAGCTGAATGAGGACCAGGGCGGCAAACCCGGCCATGGACAGGCGCATCCCGGCGGGGACAATCCGCCCCCCGCCGGACTGAAAAGGAGCGGCCTGCATCCGGTAGAGGCGGAAATTGAAATAGACGACAATCGCGCCACCCACGAGAGCGAGGGCCCAGGCCTCCACGGAGCCAAAAAGGAGCACGGCGGCAGTAATGAGGACGGATAAAAAGAGGGCATCATTCAGCTCCGGCGGCCGAGGTCCATGCGGAGTGTCGCCGGCAGCCCGCTGGCCGCGCAGGACTCTCCTTAGATACCCGCCGAGCCCCCTGGGCCCTCCTCTGCCCCTCTTGTGCCCCCTGTGTCTCCCTCTGCCCCCCCTGTGCCCTTTGTGCCACCTGAGCCAATGGATATTCATGCCGCGGCCTTATCCGCCGGAGCCCGCCAAAAGCCTTTGCCCGCGCTGTCCGTTTCCCGAATCATAAATCCTCACGTTGCCGAGCCATACGGAGCTGGGCTCTTTGGGGTCCAGTCTGAGGGGCTTTTCCCTTATAAGGGAGACCTCGACGATCCGGCATCCCTGCGGGGGCCTGAAATCAAGCGTGAGCGTCCTCCACGGGTTCGTGCCTCTCAGTTCGCCGGTGTGCAAAAAAAACTCTCCGCAGTCCGGGCCGTAGACCCCTAGATAGACCCCGCCGGCCGTGATGACATTGTCCGTCTTGACATCGGCCGCAAGCTCATAGGAGCGCCCCGGTTTCACTATCACTGGCTGCCATACCTGCACATAGGAGCCCTCCCGGCCATCGGACCTTATAAGGAGGCTCCTGTCGCCCCCCGCCTCCGCGCTTTTATCGTAGGAAAAATCGACCCCCGGCCCGAGAGACGCGCTCCAGCCGAAACATGCCGTTTTCCCGATATCTTCCCCGAAGCCGCCGTTTACTATGACCGCGGGACCGTCCGCACGCGCGGGGGCGCCGTGGGACTGCCGCCAGATATCCCAGGCCGTATCCGGCTGCCTGTCGGCCAGCAGCAGGCGGCAAAGACCGGTAGCGGCATCGCCCCCTATGAGTTTGTGGCCGGCCTGCTTCCAGAAGGCCAGCGCATCGTCCGCGCCGCCCAGATTTACCAGGTAGTCCATGTAATCTGAATAAGCCTCCTTCGTCCGCGGAAGGATTTTTACGGCATGGTCTTCCCGGGTGCCCATCAGAAGCAAAAGCCCATAGACCTTGTCCCGCGATTCGGGATCGAGGTCGAGGCACCTCCTGAGCGCGTTATCGATCTGGTGGTCCGGGGCAATCTGATAACTGGCAATCTGGTAAGCCGGGGCCGGATTGCCCCCGCTGACCAGATGCCCGCCGTTTATAAGATGGAAAACCGCGGCCCTCCAGAGATCGTCGCAGCTATGGAGTCCCATCGTCTCATAATTTCCAATGGCCCTCGCCGCCAAAGACCTCCGTCCGCTGGACTGGCAGGCCTGGGCAAGCTGATACCACGCGTCCATATAAAAGGGGTTTTTGACGAGGGCCTTTTTGTAATAACTTATCGCCTTGTTCAAGTCCCGGTCCGCCAGGCCGTAATGGCTGTCGAGGGCGAGCCGGTAAAAGACGTCCGCCTTGCCCGGGTCGAGGAGGGCGGCAAGCCGCAAGACCCGGATGTCTCCGCTTCGGTATGCCAGTTCCGCCAGGGCGTCAGCGCCCAGCCTGTAGAATATGAGGAGGCTTATTATCTGCAAACATATCAAAAAGACCGAAGACGGGCGGCTCTTCCTCATGCCTCCCGGTCGCCGCCGCCGTAATATGAGGAGCCATAGTAGTACGAATAATATCCGTAGTGCATATCGCCGCTCCTGATGCCGTTCATGATTACGCCCAGCACCTTCGCGTTTACGTAGTCGAACACCCGCTTTGTCTCCTTGAGCGCACTCCTGGTGGTCTGTCCGCTCATTACAACCATTATCACACCGTCCACGAAGCTGCTAAGGACGATGGAATCCGCCATGCCCAGCATGGGCGCCGAATCGATTATCACAAAATTGTATATCCCCGAGAGCCTATTGAGGAGTTCCTTCATCCTCTCGGAGCCCAGAAGCGCCGAAGGGTCCGGCGGCACGGGGCCGGCAAGTATCATGTCCAGGTTTTCAACCGGCGTCTTCCGTATAAACCCCTCCTCCTGGAACTCCAGGTTCCCGGAGAGGTAATTCGAAAGCCCCGGGCCGTTTTCCATTCCGAAGACCTTGTGGGCATGCGCTTTCCTCAAATCGGCGTCTATTATTATCCCCTTGCCCAGGTATTTTGCGAGGGCAATGACCGTGTTGCAGGCCACCGTGGTTTTCCCCTCATGTCCTCCGGGACTCGTGATCAGGATGGTCTTCGGGGGCCTGGGCGAGCAGGAAAAGAGGATGAACGTGCCCAGGGAGCGGAAGGCCTCGGCGAGCGCCCCCTTGCCGTTTTCGCCGATGGCAAGCGCCGCTTCCTGTTTCTCGATCTTCTTTTCATAGGGTATAATCCCGAGAGGGGCGAGCCTCATCCTCCGTTCTATTTCAGAGGTGTCCTTTACGGTGTTGTCCAGATAGTCGGCGAAAAAGGCGGCGCCCGAGCCTCCGAAGAGCCCCAGGGCGAGGGCCAGCGCCAGGTTTGCTCTCTTATTCGGCGAGGAAGGACGCCTGGGCAGCTCGGCCCTGTCCAGGACCTGGGCATTGGTCGAGGTCATCGTGGCGGAGACCCCGATCTCCTTCATCCTCTGCAGCAGGCTCTGGTAAAGCTGCTGGTTGGTCTCGACCTCCCTGGTGAGTATCTGGTAATCCACCATCTTCCTCTGGAAGTCTATCGCGCTTTTTTTCTCGCCGTTGAAAACCTTCTTGATTTCGGTCTCCTTTTCGAGCGAGGCAAGGTAGTCGGCCTTTATCCCCTTGCGGACCTCCTCCTCCTCCTTCGCTATCGACGCCTCCATCGAGGCTATCTCGTTTTTAAGGCGCTTCATCATCGGGTAGCTGGGTCTATAGGTCTTCAGCATGCTGTTGTAACGCCCGATCAAGTCGGAATATTGGGCCCTGAGGTTCTGGACGAGCAGGTTATCAAGCACGTCCGGGTTATTTCCCCCGTCCTTCGTTTCCAGATAGCGGGACTGCCTGTCTATCCGGTCGGCGACGGCGCTCGCCATGAACTTCGATGTGGATTCAAGCTCGCTGTCGATAAGGCTCTGTTTTTCGTTGTCTCTGCTTTCTATATAGAGTATCTCGTTGTCCGCGGTATATTTGTTCAGCGACTGCTCCGAGCCTTCGAGTCTGGCCTTCATTATCTCTATCTGCTCCTGCAGCCAGGCCCTGGCCCGCTCGCCGGCCTGGAACTTGCTCTCCACGTTGTAATCCGTATAGGCGCCGGCTATGGCATTTGCGGCGTCCCGTGCAAGGACCGGGTCGTGGTCGGTAAAACTCACCTTTACAAGCTGGGAATCAGGCTCCGGGTTCACCCCCACCCTTTTGAGAAAGGCGTTTATCAGGGCCGACATGACCAGCCCATCGCCCTCAGCCGCCCCCCTGGAGGCGGCCCTTACCTCTTTGTCCTGGATCAAGTCGCCGTTATGGTCCAGGCTGAGTCTCTTTATCACCCTGGCCGCGAGGTTCCGGCTCTTTAATATCCTGTACTGTGTCTGGTAATAGTCCTTATCATCCTGGCTGGTGGTCTCCATCATCTCCTTGAACGTAAGTATATTTGGGTCCGCCCTGTCTATCTTGATAGTCACTGTCCCGGTATAGAGCGGCCTCATCGCGAACGTAAACACCGTCACGGTAACAACCACGAACAGGAAAAAGGAGATCATTATCCATCTGCGCCTTAAAAGTATATGTGCGTAATCCCTCAGATGGACTTCCTCCTCGGGCTGGGCCTTTACCTGGTAGGTCTCCGGGGCGGCCAGTTGCTGCTCATTCCTGGGCTCGATCTCGCGGCTCAAATCGTCATGGTCCATGGATTTCTCTAGTATCCTTCCTTTCCAACTGCCACGGTGCTGGTGAAGATGGTGCCCCTTATCCCTTTAAGCAGCGCCTTCAACTCGTTTCTTGGCACGATGATCGTGTCCTTGTCCCTGATATAGAAGTCGGGGCTTTTACCGCTCAGTATGGAATCGTAGTTGGCGACTATGAGTTTTCGCCGGCCATCTCCCTCGTCACGGTATATCTTTATCTTCCTTGCGGCCTCGAAATTGAGTCCCTTTGCCAGGCTGATGGCCTGGGTCAGGGTGGTTATGCTCTTGAGCTGGAAGGACCCGGGTTCCCCGACTGCGCCGTCCACAAAAAAGCGGCCGGCCTCCGGAACGCTCACGACGTCCCCTGAGTTGAGCGGGACGTTCAAGTCCGCGCGGCCCTTCACCAGCAGTTCGTTTAAATCTATCTTTATGGCGCCGGCCTGTCCGTTGCCGCCCCCCTGTTTTTGGACTATGCAGAAATTTGATGCGTCGTCGCTTAGCCCGCCGGCCATCGAAAGCATGTCAAGCAGATATTTCTGGCCGGAAACGGTGAAGACCTGGGGGGTCTTCACCGCTCCCAAAACAGTGATCTTCTGGCTCATGTATTCCTTCACAAAGACCGTCACAACCGGATTTTCCAGATAGGCCCGGAGTTTTAACGCGATTGCGGAGGCCAGCTCCGCGGTGGTCAACCCCCCGGCCTTTACGTCGTTTATCAGGGGCAGGTCTATCCCTCCGGCCTGGCTCACCCTTACCGTGGATTTCAGGTCATCCACCTGGAATACGCTAATATCGAGCAAATCTCCGGGGCCTATCCGGTAGTCCGCGGTCGAGGCAAGCGCCCCGGCCGTCATCGCCCTCTTTATCAGTTCACTGTTGAGCCTGTCCGATGAAGCGCCGTTCGAATAGGCATTGCTGATGATGCGCTGATAACCGTCCGGGCCGAAAGCGCAGGACGGCAAAAACATAGCGCAGGATGAAATCAGCAGAATGAGGCCGGCGAGGACGGGCATAGGCAGCATAAATCCCTCCACGATACGGCGAAAACCGGGGGCGAGCCCGGCGCAGGCGCAATGACGCCTCCCCGCCCCCACCCGATGATCACCTGCCCGACGGGCACCTCCGCGAATCACCGAAAACAATTTTATTTTCATCTGTATGGCCCCGTCCGCCTTGCCTTATCTCACCTAGGGCGTAAAGGCGCTTGCATGACTGGGCCCCCTGCTTTCCTCTGTGGCGACCCCGCCCCCTGCGAGTCCGCCAAATCCGCCTCCGACCAGCAGGCCGGTCAACGGACCTGCCGATCCGCCCGTGCCGGCAAACGCGCCAGGAATAATCGCGGGCGCTAAAGGAGGAGGGTCCGCAGCCTCCTGTCGCAGCGAAGGGACCTCCTTTAGAGACGCAAGCGTCTCTTTGTCCTTCACAGGACCGATATTGCCTGCCAGGGTCTTTGTCCGCGTCTTCGCGCCGTCAAAAGAGAACCCCCCGGTGAAACCCTTGGGGCCGGGTTCGTATCCGAGACCCTCAGGCGTGACTATCACCACCCTGCCTCCCGCCGGGCTGTTTATACCTATGGCGCCTTTACGGAGCGAGACGGCCACCTTGCCGTTGGACAGCCTTTTTAATGAGACCTCGGAGTTCGCCCCCATATCCATTTGAGTGCCGTCCTTGAATGAAAAAGAAAGTCCACCTTTCGCAGTCCTGAAACTGCCCTCCTCAGGGACGGGATAAACACCGCCCACGTTCAGCCACTGCCCCCCTTTTAAAAGGGCCTGCGCGTTGCCCGCCGGGTAGACCTGGCCTATCCAGTCTGCAGAAGCCGCCATCGCCACGAGAGGCACAAAGACACAGAGTGAAAAAATCACCAACATGAGTCCCGCCTTCTTCATCTGGCCCTCCTTCTTCGGATAATAATCCGAGGATTGATATTCGCCTGCCTCCGCCTGAGATCTGAAAAATGCGGGGCGCCCTTCAACCCTTAGTTGTATATACGCAACCTATAATAGTGATAACCGCAGTCGTTGTCAAGCCCTTTTTTGGGGCTTCAAATACCGGCGGCGCAAGGCGGCCGCGCAATCGTAAAAAAGGTCTCTGCACAGTCCTGGGGCGCGGAGGCGAGGCTGGAAATTGCACCACTGGAGAAAAACTCTCTGCAGTCCCGGGGAGCGGGGCCTCTTCAGGCAAAAAGGTGCGGGGGCGGGGCCCCTTCAGGCAAAAATAGGACACGGGCGGCATATGATGGCCCCTACGCGCTTTCAACCAGCCACGGGTCAGCTTCAAGCGTCCACGCCAGGCTTTCAAGCAGGACCAGGCATCTCTGCCTTCCATTCGTGTACCGCCTGAAGATGCCGTTAAAACCCTTGAAAGGCCCGTCCTTTATCAGGACCTGCCGGCCCTCCGTGAAATCCTCCGGCGGCAGTTCAATGACGCCGTCGGCCATTTTCCCCCTTATGGCCTCTATTATCTCCTCCGGCACGGGCAGCGGAGAGGTCCCGCCCACGACGTATCTCACCCCCCGCGTGTAAATTATCATCCGATAGCGGGCGGCGGGGTCGAAACGGGCGAATATATAACAGGGGAAAAGGGGCGATATATTCTCGATAACCCTCCGGCCCCTGAACCTCCTGCTCCTCAAAAGCGGGTTCAGGGTCGGCACCCCGGCGGACTCCAGGCGTCCGGAGACCAATCTTTCGCAGCCGGGCTTCAGGTAAATCGCATACCAGTTTTCCACCGTCACGCGGAGATTAGCAGAAAGCGGGAAAATTTGTCAACCTGTGGTTGTATCAGGACGCGCAGGAGTTGAGTGAAACGCAAAAAAAACAATCGTTTTTTGGCGGTAGAATATTTATAATGATAACGCCTGGTGAACAAAAAATCCGGCGCTTGAATTGAGATGCCAAAGCAACCGCCTGAAGACATAAAAAAAGAGATAGAGTCCCTCGTAAAGGAGATCAACTATCACGGTTACCTCTACTATGTCCTCGACGCCCCGGTCATCACGGACGAGGAGTTCGACAGGCTCTATCGCCGGCTCGTGGAGCTGGAAGAGGCGTCCGGCTATGTGCTTCCCGATTCGCCCACAAGACGGGTAGGCGCCCCGCCGCTTGAAAAATTCGCAAAGGTCCGGCACTCCATGCCAATGCTCTCCCTCGACAACGCCTTCTCCCATGACGAAGTCCGCGAGTTCGACCGGAGGATAAAGAGGCTCCTTGGCGGCGGCGCGGCAGAGGATATCCAGTACACCGTCGAGCCCAAATATGACGGGCTCGCCATCGAGCTTACGTATGCCGGCGGCCTTCTCGACCGGGCCTCGACCAGGGGCGACGGCTACGAGGGGGAGGACGTCACGCGGAACATAAAGACCATCAGGGGCGCGCCGCTCAAGATCGAGCCGGATGAGCGGTCGGGGGGGCCTCCGGAGGTGATAGATATCCGCGGCGAAGTATACATGGAAGTGGAGGAGTTCAGGAAGCTCAACCGGCGCAGGGAGGAAGCGGGTCTGCCCGCTTTCGCAAACCCTAGAAACGCCGCGGCCGGAAGCGTGCGCCAGTTGGACCCCGCCGTCACCGCGGGAAGAAAGCTTTACCTGGCCTGTTACGGGGTCGGCGTCTCCGAGGGGGTCCGTTTCAAAAGCCAGTCCGACTTCATCGGCTGGCTGAAACGCATGCGTTTTCCCACGCCGGCCGTCTTTGAGACCGCGGAGGGGATAGAAGAGGCCCTCCAGGTGGTCAAACGCATCGAACAGATGCGCGACAGCTTCGGATTCGAGACCGACGGGGCCGTCATAAAGGTAAACGATTTCGGCCTGCAGCAGAAACTGGGCTCAAAGACCAGGGAGCCGCGCTGGGCAATCGCCTACAAGTTCCAGGCCCATGTGGCGACAACCAGGATAGTGGATATCCAGGCCAGCGTCGGCAGGACCGGCGTCATCACGCCCTTTGCCGTCTTCGAGCCCGTGAAGATAGGCGGCGTCACGGTGAGCAAATCCACCCTGCATAACTGGGACGAGATAAAGAGAAAGGACATAAAGATAGGCGATACGGTCGTGGTGGAGAGGGCGGGCGACGTCATCCCCCACGTGCTCATGGTCGTCAAGGAGAAAAGGACAGGCAGGGAAAGGCCGTTGCCTCCTCCCCGCCATTGTCCCGCCTGCGGCTCGAATGCCGTGAGGGAGGAAGGCGAGGTGGCGGTGAAGTGCATCGCGCTTGGCTGCCCGGCCCAGGTGCGGGAGAAGATAATCCACTTCGCCTCCAGAAACGGCATGGACATAGAGGGCCTGGGGGAAAAAAACGTCGAGCTCCTCTATTCGCGCGGCCTCATAAGGGGGTTCGAAGACATTTACAGGCTTAAAAAGGAGGACCTGCTCGCGCTGCCCCGGTTCGCGGAAAAATCGGCCTCCAACATGATAGCCGCCATAGAACGCAGCAAGACCGCCACGCTGGCCAGGTTCCTTTATTCCATCGGCATAATACACGTCGGAGAATACGCGGCGAAGCAGCTAGCCAGGAATTTCTCCAGGCTCGAAGACCTCTACGACGTGACCCCCGCCAGGATAATGGAGATAAAACAGATGGGGGAAAAGATAGCAAACGCGGTGTCCGCCTTCTTTGGCGACGGCAAAAACAAAGAGACGCTCGATACCCTGAAGCGCCTCGGCCTGAAGATACAAAACCCGGACTTCGCCGCGGGCAGGCGGAAACTGCCGCTTGAGGGGATGACCTTCGTGCTGACGGGCACCCTGCCAAGGCCCAGAAAAAAGGTCGAGGAGCTGATAGAGGCCGAAGGGGGACACGCCTCATCCTCGGTCTCGGCCAGCACAAGCTATCTGGTCGCCGGGGAAAACCCGGGCTCAAAGCTTGCAAAGGCAAAAGAACTCGGCGTAAAGACCATCTCCTACGACGAGCTTGAAAAGATGCTCAAAAAAGGGGGGCCGGCCCCTTCCAAACCCAACCTGTTTTAAAACGTCTCATTATTTTGCTATTCCAGCATCCCCCTCTTTGCCGCATCGAGCAGAAATTTCAGCGCCTGGAAGGCGGCCTCCTGCTTGTTCTCGTCGCGGCCTCCCCTGAGGTCGAGCCTGATGACCTGGGGCTTGCCCGTCCTTGACGCAAGCCCGATGTATACAAGCCCGCGCTCTTTGCCCTCGAGCGCATCCGGCCCCAGGTTGCCCGTAGTGGAGAGGGAAAAATCGGTGTCAAGAAGCGCCCTTGCCCTTCCCGCCATCTCGGCCGCGGTCTCGGCGCTGACTGCGCCAAAAGAACCGAGCACGCCTTCGGAAACCCCAAGCATCCGCACCTTCGCATGGGTGGAATAGGTGACGGCGCAGCCCTCGAAAAAACCGCTCGCCCCCGGGACCGCCGTAATGTAATGGCTTATGAGCCCCCCGGTGCAGGACTCGGCGACCGAAAGGGTAAGCCCTTTTTTCTTGAAAAACTCCTGCACGCGGACCGCCAGGCTTAACGGATCGTCATTTAACAATGTCCTTATCTCCCCTCACCCAACCCTCTCCCCCTTAGGGGGAGAGGGTTTCATAAAAAGCGAAAGCTGACATCGCCCTCTTCCATTGAATCTCTCTTAATAATTACATAAGTACGAATCCGGGGAAGAGTCAAGAGCAACGAGGAGTAATGCGCCTGGCAATAGCGGATTGAGCGACATTGCTTTTTTTCGTAGCCGGTGCCGGAGATGCGGAGCGTCCGCATCTCCGACTGTCTGAGCCGATAGGCGAGTTTCGGAGATGCAGCGAAGCGAGGCCATGCAGCGGCAGGAAAAAAGCCCAGAAAAGCGAAAGCCGCTATTGCCCGCGGCAATTATTTCACCTCTTTCGCGTTTTTGAGCGCGGCGTCCAGGTATTTAAGGAAATCCTTCGAATTCACGGCCTCAACGAAGCACAGCTTGCCCTCTATCGGGTCGGCGATGGGGTTTCCCCTGTAATCGAGGAACAGAAGCAGGCAGTCGTTCCTGAAATTGAACCTGTTGCCCAGGGCCAGCTCCCCGGGCGTTATCGGCCTTGAGAGGTCTATCCTTATGGGGACAAACTCGCGGTTCAGCTCCGAAATGACCTCGGCGTTGCTGTATGGGCCGGCGCTCATCTGCTCGCACCTCGGACAGCCGGGGCCCGAAGCGAAGTCCACCACCATCGGCTTTTTCTCCCCCGCATGGCGAGCTCGCGCCCGGCGGCCAGGGTGTGCCAGTTTATGTGCGGCCCTCCGCTCTTCGCCGAAGCGGCCACATGCGCGCACCCGGCAGCCAATATCATGACGGCGAACATCATAGCCGGCGCCAAAAATCTCTTTGAAATTCTCTCCTCCAATCTCCCGGAAGGCATATCCTTTTTCCCCTTTTTTAATTATACTATTTTAAAATCACCAGAGACCGGAATTTAAGAGTTGGTGATTGGGCCTTCGCGGGAGTCCGCTTTATTAAAACGGAGAATTGCTGATGAAAAGATTTCACACGCTTGTTTTTTTTCTTTTGGCGGCATTCGTTTCATGCGCCCTGCCGGCGCTGGCGGCGGCCTCCGGCGGGGAATCGGCGCCGGTCAGCCCTCAAAGCCAGGCGTGCATCGCCTGTCACAGGATATACACGCCGGGCATAGTGGAGGGCTGGCTTGCGAGCAGACATTCGAAGGTCACCCCGGCAATGGCGCTCTCCAAGCCCGCCCTTGAGAGGGAGTTCTCGGCCGCAAAGGCGCCCGAGGGGCTTGAAAATGAGGCCGTGGGCTGCTTTGAGTGCCACGGGAGAAATCCCAAGGCGCACACGGACAATTTCGAGCATTTCGGGTTCAGCATAAACGTCATCGTCTCGCCAAGGGATTGCGCGGCCTGCCATCCCGTCGAGGAGGCGCAGTTTTCAAGGAGCAAAATGGCCTACGCCTGGAACAACCTGGAAAATAATCCCCTCTTCCATACCCTGGTTGACACCACCATAGGCGTAAAAGAGATCTCCGATAAAGGCGCGGTCGTTATCCGCAAGCCTTCGGCGGAAGTCGCCGGCAACACCTGCTACGGCTGCCACGGTATGCGGGTAAAGGTAAAGGGGTTTAAGAGATTGGAAACACCGGTCGGCATAATCAACGTCCCCGACCTCACCAACTGGCCAAACACGGGCGTTGGCCGTGTCAATCCAGACGGATCGAGGGGGGCCTGCGACGCCTGCCATCCGGGGCATTCTTTCTCCATCGCCACGGCAAGGAAACCCTACACCTGCGCCCAGTGCCACATGGAGCCGGACGTGCCCGCCTGGGACGTCTATGACGAAAGCAAACATGGGGGCATCTTCCTTTCGGAGGGGTCCGGATGGAATTTCACTCATGTGCCCTGGAGGCCGGGGGTGGATTTCAAGACGCCCACCTGCGCGGCCTGCCACAGCAGCCTGCTTGCCGGGCCGGACGGCAACGTGATAGCCGAAAGGACCCATGATTTCGGATCGAGGCTCTGGATAAGACTCTTTGGCCTTATCTACACGACCGCACAGCCTAAAAACGGCGACACCACGATCATAAAAAACAAGGACGGCCTGCCGCTGCCGGTCACCTTCACGGGAGAACCCGCCTCAAAATACCTCATCGGCAAGGACGAGCAGGCGAGGCGCGAAGGCATAATGAAATCCGTCTGCAATTCCTGCCACTCCGGCGACTGGACAAACGGGCATTTTAAAAAGATGGACGAGACGGTAAAGGAAGCCGACCAGATGACTTATGCCGCTACAAAACTCATGCTCGAGGCCTGGCAGCTTGGCATCGCCGACAAAACAAACCCCTTCGATGAGGCGCTGGAGATGGACTGGGTGCGGCAGTGGCTCTTCTACGCCAACACGGTAAAATACGCGGCCGCCATGACCGGCGCCCCCGATTACACGAGTTTTAAAAACGGCTTCTGGGACCTCAGCTACAATATCCAGAAGATGAAGGACGAGATAGAAGCCGGCAAGATGCTAAAAGGCATCGGCGCGCCCGCCGCCCGTCTGACCAGGCCCGTGGAAAAGGCGGCCACGAAAGAAAAAAAGACCGCGAGGAAGACCACCTCGAAAAGAAAAAGGGTCATACATAAAAAATACCGCAGAAAAAAAGACAAACGTTAGGGATGCGCGGGTTTAATCCTTTTATACTCCAGCCAGGTCAGGGCGATGACGACCGCGTCAAAAAACGTCAAGACGATCATCAAGACGGAATGCGTATAAAGGTAGCGGTAAATCTGATAGACCCCAAAGAGCGCAAAGAAAATTATCGCCGCCGGGTACGCCCACAGTTTTCTTGACAAAAGCGCCGCGATCAACCCCACTTTTATGACCCCGTGGGCCATGAAATAAACGGCCGTGAAAAATTCCGTCCCGGCCGATAACTGGTGGGACATTTTTATTATCAGGTTAAATAGGACGTCTCTGGGGTCTTCCTGCAATTCATGCTGGGTCAGTTGCGCGATGAAATGGCCGATTTGCCCGGGAGAAATCAGAAACAACAGTATCCCACCGATAATCTCAAAAATGCCGTCAATGCCTTTCAAGACCACTCCAAGCCTGAAGACCCGGTCTATGATTTTGCCTTTTCCGTTCATCTTTTCACTTTTCACGGTATGCGGGGTTAGAAACAGGGCCTATTCGACCCGGACGAAGGGATACAGGGTGAAATCTTCCCGCCTCCAGAGAGAGACCCCCGCCCTGTTTTCCATGGTCTCTATCGCTACGATGGCGTCGGGGTCTTCATAGCCGATGCTGCCGGGACTGCCCGCCTTTTCGAGCTCTCCAAGCAACAGACGGTCCAGGAGGCGTTCCTCTCCGGGGCTTTGGAACATCCCCTTCGAGCCCCGGCGGTGTATCCGCACATGGAAGCTCTTCCCCCCGAGTTCAGCGACAAACGCGAGGACCGATTCCTTCGCCTTTTCCTCGAATTCCTCCCGCGTGGAAAACTCAAATGTCATCTCCACCGGCAGCAGCCTCGAAAGAAAGGCCAGCGAGCCGGGATTTTCAGCCAGCCTCCGGCGCATCGATTCGAGCAGCTCCCTGGTATTGGCAACCTTCATTAAAAAAACGTTGTAGAAACGGGAGCGCCACACATAGCCGAATTCGCCAAGCACCCGCAGGGCCTCATTGAACCCGCCCTCACGGATGATGGCCACCACGTTCCAGTTACGCATAATCCCCCCACGCGATATATCACAATTCTATCAAATGATGGGAATCGCCCCTTCTGTGAAACCCTCTCCCCTCAATACACCCTCCCCTAATCCCCTCCCATCGAGGGAGGGGATTTCAAAATAGACAAAGGGCGGGAGGGTGTTTACTTTGCGCTCCAGCCGCCGCCCAAGGCCTTTATCAGCCGCACGCCGGCCGCGAAGCGCTGCCCTTCCAGCCTGGCCCTCAGGCGCTCCCGATCGAGCACGTCCCTTTGGGCATCGACGACGTCCAAGTAACCGACCGCGCCGGCGTCGTAGCGCGCCTGCGCCAGCAGGGCCACCTTTCGGGCGGAGGCGAGGGCATCGTCTTCCCGCGCGGCCTGCTGTTTCAGAAAGACGATTTCGGCAAGCGAGTCTTCAACGTCCTTGAACGCCTCAAGCACGGTTTGCCGGTAGTTGGCGAGGGCCTCAAGATAGGAGGCCCGGGCCTGCGCGACTTCCGCGCTGATGCGCCCTCCGTTAAAGATGGGCAGGGTCACGCCAAGCCCGATCGTCCAGACCCGGCTGTCGCTTGAAAACAGGCTTTCCGCCTCCGAGCTTAAAAAGCCCGCCTGGCCGGTCAACCGGAGGTCCGGGAAATAGGCCGCCCGTGCAAGATCGGTCCGAGCGTTTGCGGCCGCAAGCAATCTCTCCGCCCGCGCAACGTCCGGCCGCCGCTCGAGAAGAGTCGAAGGAAGCCCCGCCCGGACCAATGGGGGCGAAGAGGGCGCGGGGCCGCTGACAAGCGAAAATGAACTGGCGGGTTTCCCCAACAGAAGCGCCAGGGCATTTGCGGTGAGGGCCCGCTGGCGGGTCCCGTCGGCCAAATCGGATTTGGCGCCGGCCAGTTCGCTCCTTGCCCTGTCCAGGTCCAGCTCCGGGATGGCCCCCGCATCGAAGCGGTCCTTCAATATACGCACGGACTCGCCGCGGGATTTCACCGTCTCCTGGAGGACATCGATCTCGGCATCCATCGAGCGAATGAGAAAATAATCCGCGGCGACATCGGCGGTAAGCGTCAAGAGGGTGTTTTGATAATCGGCGGCGCTCGCCTGGGCCTGCGCGCCCGCGGCCTCGAATGAGCGGCGGAGCCGGCCCCAGAGATCGGCCTCGTAGCCCAGGTCGAACGGGACGCTGTAGGTATTTATGTAGGCCGGCGGCACCGTGATGGGAATCGGGGTGGGCAGGTGGCCCGTAGTGCGCTGGCGGTTGGCGGAGGGATCGAGTGATAGCTCCGGGAAAAATGCGCTCCGGCTCTGTCTTGCGACTGCACGCGCCTCTTCTACGCGCGCCATGGCCGCGCTCAAATCCTGATTGCCGGCCGCGGCGGCGTTTTCGAGACCGTCCAGGACCGGGTCATGAAATATCTTCCACCAGTTCCCCTTGGGGAGCGTATCGCCCGGGCTGGCCGGCCTCCAATGCCAATGCCCTGGCGTGATGTCCGCGACATCGGGCCTCTTGTAATCCGGTCCCACGGTGCAGGCGGCAAGCGCAAAGAGCGCCATCATGCCAAAAACGCCTATGGAACAGGCGGTCTTCACCGGCTTAGTCCAGCGTCCTTCTGAAACTCTTCACGCTTAGCGCAATCGCAACTATGGCAAAAAGCGCTATCTGCCAAAGCTCCCGGACAACGTCGGTAAAACCGTTTCCCTTAAGGAGGATGCCGCGGATGATCCGCAGGAAATGGGTGAGGGGCAGGAATTCCCCTATGTCCTGCGCCCAGACCGGCATCCCCCTGAACGGGAACATGAACCCCGACAGGAGGATATTTGGCAGAAAGAAGAACATCGACATCTGCATGGCCTGGCGCTGTGTCGTGGCCAGCGTGGAAAACGTGATGCCCATGGCGAGGTTTGCGACGATGAATACGAAAGTCACCGCCATCAGAAGGGCGATGCTGCCCGCCATCGGCACTCGAAAGAGCAGACGGGCCGTAAGCAGTATCAGCGCCATCTGCATATAGCCCACAAGGATATAGGGGACGATCTTCCCGATCATCACCTCAAGCGGGCGCGTCGGCATGGAAAGGAGGTTTTCCATCGTGCCGCTCTCGCGTTCGCGCGTTATGGCCAGCCCGGTGATGGCGATCATGGTCATCGTAAGTATCGTCCCCATCAGGCCGGGCACTATATTGTACGCGGTGATGTCTTCCGGGTTATAGAGGGCGTGTATCTGCAGCTCCACGGGGGGCGCCGTGCCGGAGAGGAAGGCCAGCGGGCCTTTTAAATCGTTTTTTAGCGCGCCGTTTACGGCGGCGTTCAGGGCGGCAAGGGCGTTGACGGTCGCCACGGGGTCGGTCGCGTCGGCCTCGACCAGAATGGCCGGACGGTCTCCGCGCAAAAAATCGCGGGTGAAATTCTCCGGGATGTTCACGACGAACTGGACGTCGCCGCGCGCAAGCAGGCGGCGTCCCTCCGGTTCGGTCTTCACCCGTCTTACAAAATCGAAATAACTGCTGTTTTCAAGGGCGTAGAGCAGGGTGCGGCCCTGCGGGCCGTTGTCCGCCATGAGGACGGCGGTCGGAAGATGTTTGGGGTTTGCGTTTATCGCGTAGCCGAAGAGCAGGAGCTGCAAGACAGGGATTCCGGCCATCATCCCGAGGGTCAGCCGGTCCCGGCGCATCTGGACAAACTCCTTGACGACTATCGCCCATAACCTTGAGGGGGAGAATTTCATGATGACGGGCCATCCATCCGGGGGCCTTCCATCTGCCTGCCCGCGCGGCCTCCCATAAAATGAATAAAGACGTCCTCCAGGCTGGAATCGATGCCCCGCCATTCATACGGTGCGGCGCGAAACGGGGCTATCGCGCCAAGGAGGGCGTCCGCGTCGTCACCGCTGATGTGCAGGGTGTTTCCGAAGGCAACGGCCTGCTCCACTCCGGGGCGGACCCGGAGCTTGCCGGCAAGCCCGGTCAGGTCGGGGCCGCTTACGGACCATGTCGTAAGATGGGCCTGCTCGATCACCTCCGCCACCGTGCCCTGCGAAAGCAGCTTGCCGTTTAAGATGAAGGCCAGCCGGTGGCAGCGCTCGGCCTCGTCCATATAGTGCGTGGCTATGAGAAACGTAAGCCCCTGCTCGGCAAGCCTGTGGATTTCTTCCCAGAATTCGCGCCTCGCCTTGGGGTCCACGCCCGCCGTCGGCTCATCCAGCAGAAGGAGTTTCGGGTCGTGGATCATGCAGGCGGCCAGGGCCAGCCTCTGCTTCCAGCCGCCAGACAGCTCTCCTGCGAGTTTGTTGCCCTGCCCCTCCAGCCCGAGCCGTTCGATGCTCTCCCGCACGACCCTGCGGCGGTTGCCGATGGAATACATGCGCGCCACGAAATCGAGGTTCTCATGAATGGTCAGGTCGTCCCAGAAACTGAACCTCTGCGTCATATAGCCGACCAGGCCTTTGATTGCCTCGCTCCCGGTCATCACGTCATGCCCCAGGCAGGTCCCGCTGCCGCCGTCGGGCCTCAGCAACCCGCAGAGCATCCGTATGAAGGTGGTCTTGCCGCTGCCGTTTGGCCCGAGAAAGCCGCAGATATCTCCCGTCCGCACCTGAAGGTCAACCCTGTTGACTGCGGTCAGGCCGTCAAAACGCTTGGTCATCCCATGCACATCTATTGCGAGTCCATCGGGCATGTCAGCGCGGCGCAGGCCCCGCGCCTGCTCCCAGCTCCACATCCACCGGCTGGCCCGGATGCAGCTTCGAGGCCGTCTCCGGGTCGAAGGTCATCTCGATCATGAATACGAATTTTTCGCGGCTCTGCCGGCTGTAAATCACGGGCGGCGTGTATTCGGCCTGCGGCGAGATGAAACTCACCCGACCCGTGAAAGGTCTTGAAACGCCATCCACAAAGACCCGCGCGGCCGCGCCCGGATGAATGCCTCCCACGAGCGTCTCCGGGACAAATGCGCGCACCTTTATGTTTTCCGGGGGCAGCAGCACGACAACCGGACGGCCGGAGGGGACCCATTCTCCCTCGCGGTAGAGCGTGTCGAAGACCAGACCCGTTTTTGGCGCGGCCTGCCTTTTCTGGGCCAGATTCCACTCAGCCTGGGCCAAGGCCGCATCGAGCGCCTGCACGTTGGCCTTCGCCGCGCGTATCTGGTCTTCTCTGGAGCCGAGCCGCGCCGTCTCCAGGTCCGCGGACAATTGGGCCACGCGCTCGCGCGCCTGCTCGCGTGAGGAACGCGCGCTGTCCAGGTCCTGCCGCGAGGTGGCGGCAGTCCTGAGCATTTTTTCCTGCCGCGAAAACTCCTTCTGTGAGAACGCAAGCGCCGCCTGCGCCTGCCGGAGTTGGGCCTCCAGCGAACCCATCTCCGAAGGGCGCTTGCCTTTCTCCTCGTCCCGCAAGAGGCGCCGGGCCTGCGCCAGACGGCGCGCCGCTTCATCCGCGGCGTCCTTTTCCGGCTCGCTTTCAAGCCTGAAAAGCGGCTGTCCGGCCTTCACCTGCTCGCCCCGCTGCACCCGCAAACCGACAAGCGCCCCGGCAAACGGGGAGGCGACATAGACGAACTCCCCCTCGACATAGCCCTGCACGCGGTTTTGGACACGGCGGCCGCAGCCCGCGAAAACAAAAAGCGCCATGACCAGGGCGCAGAATAATGGAAATCTCCTGTGCAGCCGACATCCGCCGCGAAAGGCAAAAATTTTCATTCCGCTCTCCCCTGCCGCCTTTTCCGGGATGACCATAAAAACCGCCCCATGCGGAACAACCCGGTATCGTTTCCGGGTTTCATAATTGCAGTTTATTTTGTTTCTGTCAAGCCCGGCGGGCAGAGAGGTATCGTCGCCGCGGGCGATGCGCCCGCCATCCATTTAAAAGAGGGTTTTAACGGGGGGAGAAACGGCCCGCTATGCGTTTACCAGACCTTTATCTTCCACTGCCCGCCTTCTTTTACCAGATTCTCTTTCACGTTTATGGAGACGGGTCTTGCGCTTCCCGGCTGCTTTGCCGAGGCAAAGGTCAAAAGCACGTTCGCCAGCGCGGTGTCGTCAGTCTGCCGGAGCGAAAGGATTTGATATTTTTGCAGGACCGCCGGGTCTTCATCGCGGTGCTTCACATAGTCGGCCTTGTTTATCTTCGCCTTGTAAGCGGCGTAATAGCAATCGTACGAAGCGGCGTAGTCCCTTCTCATGGCGGAGGAGAAGTATTTGTCCAGCACCTCCTGGGGACTGTAGGATTTGTTATTGCCGAAGAGGCCGGCCTTGCAGCCGGCAGGCAGAAGCGCCATCGCCAGAATGATTGTAAAAAGTAAAATCCCTGCGGCTTTCCTCATGATAAAAACAAGACCTCCATTTTGGATTATGGGTTGATAAACAGGAAACTTTCAGGGGTGCCCGGAAAGGCCCCCCCTGAAAGTTTGGTCTAATTCCTAGTACCATGTAACAATTAATATTTCGTTTTTATCTTTAATGTGGTATGATGGTTGAAACTCTAACGAGGGAGGCCATCATGTCGCCAAGGTACCGAGTAACGCTGACAAAAA
>JAJYGJ010000170.1 GCA_021790695.1 Nitrospirota bacterium
GGATGGATGTGCCAGGGGTTCATGGAGAAGGTGGCCGGGCTGCTGCCGGAGGGCGGCCAAGGCCGAGAGCCCGCGGTCAACCTGCCGAAAATTGCTGTTGTTGGCAGGCCCAATGTGGGGAAATCTACTTTCATAAATTCGCTGCTGGGTAAAAAAAGGCTGGTTGTCACACCCGTGGCCGGGACCACCAGGGACCCGATAGACGTGATTTGCACCTATTACGGCCGGAAGTACCTGTTCATAGATACGGCCGGCATAAGAAGAAAGCGGGCCTATCCCGTGGAGCATTTCTCCATGGTCATGGCGTACCGGAGCATAGAGCGCGCCGATGTGGCTGTCGTCCTGATAGACGCCTCCCGGGGGATCGTCTCCGACGACCAGAAGATAGCGGGCCTTGTCCATGAAAGCGGAAAGGGGGCCGTTTTTGTCCTTAACAAGTGGGACCTGCTCTCCGATCCGGAAAATGCATACAAGAACCTCTACCGGGAGTTCAGGCGCAAACTCTGGTTTTTCGGGCATGCCCCAATGCTTGCGGCCTCCGGCCTTGAGCGAAAGGCGATAACGAAGGTATTTCCCCTCATAGACGGCGTGCTCGCCGAGCGCAGAAGAACCGTCTCCGCCCGAGATCTCGACGACCTGCTTGAAGGATTGGCCCCGGACCTGCGCCTGCCGGTTTACGGGGGCAGGAAGGTGCGGGTCCATTCCATAAGACAGATCGGCAAGGAACCGCCCGTCTTTGCCCTGTACTCCAACGAGCCGGCGGGCCTGACGGAGCAGAATCTCAAATATTTCGAAAAACGCCTGCGGGAGAGGTTTGACTTCGCCGGCACCACGATCAAGGTGGTCCCGAAGAGGAAGAAATAACAGTGCCTTCATTGTCCTCTTTTTTATTTCCCTCAAATAATATAAAATTTGATTGGAGAAGTTCCGGCGGGGGAGGATGAAACTTAAAGGAAGGGAGGGCCTGTTTACTTGATCACTGTTCTTGTAGTCCTGGCATCCTTTCTTTTGCTTGTAATGTCTGCCGCCATTGTTTTTAGCATCATAGAGTTCAGGAGGGAAGTCCGCGTCCTGAACGAGTCTCTTATGAGAGTGGAAAATATCATCCTTCCATCCGTGGAAAAGGCCGCCGGCACGATAGATGGCGTGAAACAGACGGTTGAAAAGGTCAACAGCATAGCCGGCGATGTAAAAAAGATAAGCGGCGCGGTCCGCAACCTGGCCGGTGAGATAGAGAAAATCACGTATGCGCTCAGCGTGACGACGCTCCGGGCAAGGGCAAGCGCGGAAGGATTTAAGGCCGGCACCTGGGCGGCATTGAAATTTCTGAAGGCCAATTTTTTTCTGAGAAAAGGAGGCTCCGACAATGAATGACGCAAGCGGCCGCAGTGGCGGCAAGGTTTTTTTGGCATTTACCCTGGGCGCTCTTGTAGGAGCGGCAGCCGCGGTCCTTTTCGCGCCGGCGTCCGGCGAGGAGACCCGCAAGCGCATCAAGGATTTCACCGAAGATGTCACGGGCAAGGCCGGAGGCTACGTCAGCGACGCCAAAAAAAGGGTCAATGATGGCCTTAGCAGGGGGAAAGAGGCGATAAGCGACAGGAAAAACATGATTAAAAGCGCGATAGAAGCCGGTAAGGATGCTTACGCCAAGGAGAAGGATCGCGTGGAACGGGGCGACGAAGCCTGATCCAGGCCCCGTCCCTTTGATCGTCCCCCCCGATTCGGTATATTGAGGCATATTGATCCCTGGATCAGAAACCGGATCAGGGAATTTCCCCTCCCCTGATCTCCGGTTCCAGCCATGGCGCTCTCGGTTGGGCGGAGAGGGCAGGGGGGATTTTGAAGAAATTCGGTTTTTTGGTTTACATGCGGGTTTGCCTTGCTTGATATATTTGAAAAGATAGCCGAGAGAAAGATTGAAGAGGCCATGAGAGAGGGCGTCTTTGAAAACCTGGCCGGCGCCGGAAAGCCCCTCCTGTTTGAAGACGAGAGCTTTGTCCCCGAGGATCTGAGGCTCGCCTACCGCGTCCTTAAAAACGCGGGATTTTCTCCCCCGGAGGTTCAGCTTAAAAAAGAGATATTGAGCTTGAGGGACCTGATAAATTCCCTGGACGATGACGAAAAGAGGCTCAAAAGACTCAGGGAGCTGAATTTCAAGCTGGCCAAGCTGGGAATCCTTCTCAACCGCCCCGTGTACCTCGAGGAATACGAAGACCGCATCTGCGAAAGGTTCCTGGGCTGAAGCGGAATCTGTATCTGTTTAAAGTCCCAGGCTGTGGCGGAGAGGCAGGGATTCGAACCCTGGGTGGGGTCGCCCCCACAACGGTTTTCGAGACCGCCCCGTTCAACCGCTCCGGCACCTCTCCAATCGAGCTTAATTATAACCCAATTCAGCCCCTTTTCCCCTCGAAAAATTTTCTCAAAAGCCCGGCGCACTCCTCGCCAAGCGCGCCCGCGGCCACTCTCAACCTGTGATTGAGCCTGTCATCCCGGACGATATTGAAGAGGCTGCCGGCGGCCCCGCCTTTTGCATCCGGGCAGCCGTAAACCAGCCCTCCCAGCCTCGCGTTCACCATGGCCCCGGCGCACATGGGGCAGGGCTCTTTGGTCACATAGAGGGTTGCGCCGGAAAGTCTCCATGAGCCCAATTTTTTTGCGCCCTCCCGGAGCGCCAGGATTTCCGCGTGAGCGGTAGGATCGTTTTCGTTTTCCCGCCTGTTGTGCGCGCCGGCGATCACCGCACCCCCCGCCACGAGCACCGCCCCGACCGGGACTTCTCCCTCCATGAGGGCTTTTCCGGCCTCTTCGAGGGCCATACGCATGAACCTGATGTCGTCATCATCCAAGGCCATGACTTTAGAACTTAATTAATTTTGAGACAGGTTCCATCCCGATGCTTTCGGAAAAGGAAGAAACGGCCGCATTTTTTTTGGGTCGGCCCGGAAGCATCCGCGTATTTCAGAGGCGGGAGAGCCAGCGCTCGTGCTTTTTGCTTTCGCCCTTCACCGCCCGGAAGAAGGCGCCCTGAAGCTTTTTGGTGATTTCACCCGGCGCATTTCCGCCCACGGCCCTTCCATCAAGCTCCCTGACCGGTGTGACTTCGGCGGCGGTGCCGGTGAGGAAGGCCTCATCCGCGATATAGACCTCGTCCCTTGTGAAGCGCTCTTCGCGGACCGTAAGGCCCATCTCCCGCGCAAGCTCCATTATGGTGTCCCTTGTGATGCCCTCCAGGATCGAGGTAAGCGGGGTGGTCTTTATCACTCCGCCGCGGACGATGAAGATGTTGGCCCCCGTGGCCTCGGAGACATACCCCTCCGTGTCAAGGAGGATGGCCTCGTCATAGCCCAGGGAAAGGGCCTCCTGCTTGGCAAGCTGCGAGTTCACGTAATAGCCGCTTACCTTGGACATGGACATGTTGGAGTTCACGTGGCCTCTTACGAATGACGACGTCTTCGCCCGAATCCCGTTTTTAAGCCCGTCTTCGCCCAGGTACGCGCCCCATGGCCAGACGGCGATCAACACGTTCACGGAGCAGCCGGCCGAGGAAACCCCCATCGCCCCGTAGCCCATGTAGGCCAGCGGCCTTATGTAGCATTCCTTCATCCGGTTTTCCTTCACTGTATCCAGTATGGCCCGGGAAATTTCCTCGCGGGTGAAGGGGATCTTCATATTGAAGATATGCGCGGAATCGAAAAACCTCTTTACATGCTCGTCCAGCCTGAAGACGGCGGGGCCATTTTCAGAGTCATAACAGCGGATGCCTTCGAAGACGGCAAGCCCGTAATGGAGAGAATGCGTAAGCGCGTGGACCTTGGCGTCGTCCCAGGCGACAAACTTCCCGTCCATCCAGATATTGTCGGTTTTTTGAAGCATGTCACCTATTTTAAAACAAGGCCGTGGAATTCATCAATAAGGATGTTTACATCGGGCCCAGATTAGTGACGCACACCCGTTCACATCTTTTCCGGCGCCGCCACCCCCAGCAGCCGCAGCCCGTCCCTGATCACCAGGGCGATCCCGCGGCAAAGGCAAAGACGGGCAAATGAGAGCCCGCGCTCATCCGTCAATATGCGGTGCCGGTTGTAATAGGGGTGGAACAGGCCCGCAAGCTCCTGGAGGTAATAGGTGATCCTGTGGGGTTCCCTGGCCTGCACCGCGGCCTCGAGGACCGACGGATAGAGTAGGACCTTCTTTAGAAGCCTTATCTCTTCGGGCTCGGCAAGCGGCGACAAATCGTCGGGCGATGAATCGGTCGGGAGCAGGGCGGCCCGGACATCCGCGCCGCCTTCTTCGTGCAAGAATCCCTGCTGAACGGCGTTTCTGAAAATACTGCCGATCCTCGCGTTTGCATATTGAACGTAATAGACGGGGTTTTCGGCCGAGGCGGCCTTCGCGACCTCGAGGTCGAAATCCAGGTGGCTGTCGGCCTTTCTGGTGAGGAAGATGAATTTCGTCATGTCCGCGCCGACCTCTTCGATGACCTCTCTCAGGGTCACGAACTCCCCGGCCCTCTTCGACATCTGCACGGGCTTTCCGCCCCGGAGAAGCGAGACCATCTGCACGAGGAGCACCGTGAGTCTTTCCTTCCCGTATCCGAGGGCCTCAAGCGCCGCCCCCACTCTCGGTATATATCCATGATGATCGGCCCCCCATATGTCGATCAGCTCGTCATATCCCTTGTCCGCCTTTTTTTTGTGATAGGCTACGTCGGAGGCGAAATACGTGTATTGCCCCCCGCTTTTTATGAGCACGCGGTCTTTCTCATCCCCGAATGAGGTGGCCGCAAACCATGTGGCGCCTTCCTTTTCGTAAATGAGACCCTTCCCGCGCAGGTAATCGATTGCAGCCTCCACCTCTGTTTTGTCATAAAGCTCTTTTTCGCTCTGCCAGACGTCGAAGGTGACGCCGAAACTCTCAAGGTCGTCCTTTATGGCGGCGAGCATCATATCGCAGGCCGTCTTTGAGAAATAATCGGCATGCCTTGAAAATTCCTTGTCTTTGTACTTAGCTCCCTCGGTCTCCATTATCTTTCGGGCGATGCCGGTCACATATTCGCCCCGGTATCCCTCTTCGGGGAACGGGTAGCTTATACCCAAAAGCTCCTGGTACCTGGCGAAGACGGACTCGCCAAGGAGGCCCACCTGCCTGCCAGCGTCGTTGACGTAGTACTCTTTTGTCACGTTGAAGCCGGAAGCCGCAAGGAGATTGGAGAGGGCCGCGCCGAGGGCCGCGCCCCTTCCGTGGCCCAGGTGGAGCGGCCCGGTGGGGTTTGCGCTTACGAACTCCACAAGGATTTTTTGGCCCTTGCCGATGTCCTTTCTGAAAGAGGCCCCGCCCTGCCTCAAAAGCCCCGCAAATGAACTGTAGAGCGACTCCCTTTTGAACGTGAAATTTATAAATCCGGGGCCCGCGACCTCAATCTTTTCGAAATCGTCCCTCAAGCGCAAAATATCGGGCAACCCGATGTCCTTACTATTTAAAAAGCTGACAATCTCTTCCGCGATTTTCCCGGGGGGCCTTTTAAGCGTTTTCGCCAGCGACATCGCAAGCGGGGTGGCCAGGTCTCCCATGGACTCCGCTTTCGGGACCTCGACTTCGATCCTTTCGGGCGCGGGGATTCCCAGTGCGCCCAGGGCAAGTGTGAGGATTTCGCGGACGGTTTCTATCATTTCCGTTTTTGCTTTAAAAAATCTTTAGAACCTATCTCGAAATTGATTTTGAAGCGAAAGAGAGAGGAAATCGTGGCAGACAAGGAAGAGAGGGGAAACCGCCCGGAGGCGCAGCAGTGCTGCGTTGAGGACGGTTTTCCCTTGATGACGCCGTATGCCGCGATT
>JAJYGJ010000019.1 GCA_021790695.1 Nitrospirota bacterium
GGCCCCGGCAGGGGCTCGGCCGCCGGCAGCCTGATTGCCTACGTCCTGGGGATCACGCAAATAGACCCGATGCGCTACGGGCTTCTCTTCGAGCGTTTTTTAAACCCCGAGCGCGTGAGCATGCCCGACGTGGACGTGGATTTCTGCCGGGACCGCAGGCAGGAGATAATAAATTACGTCTCGGAAAGATACGGGCGGGAGCATGTGGCCCAGATAATCACTTTCGGCACCCTGGGCGCCAAGGCCGCGATCAGGGACGTGGGCCGCGCGCTGGATGTCCCCTATCAGGAGGTGGACCGCATAGCCAAGCTCGTTCCCGAAGGGCCGAACATTTCGATTGAATACGCCATCGAGGCGGAGCCCGCCCTGGGCGGCCTTTATAACGGCGACCCGAAGGTCCGCGAGCTGATAGACATAGCCAGGCGTCTCGAGGGGCTTTGCCGTCACGCCTCCACGCATGCCGCCGGCATCGTCATCTCGCCCGATCCCCTTACGAACCTCGTGCCGCTTTATAAAAACCCTACCGACGGCTCCATAACGACGCAGTTCGACATGGGGTCGATAGACAAGATGGGACTGGTGAAATTCGACCTCCTGGGGCTTAAGACCCTGACCATCATAGACAAGACGGTGAGGTTCATAAGGGAGGCGGATCCGGGTTTCAGCCTCGATACGATGCCCATCGACGACAAGGCGACCTTCGCCCTTCTCGGCTCCGGGCAGAGCACCGGGGTCTTCCAGCTTGAAAGCGCCGGCATGAGGGACATATTGATGAAGATGGCCCCCGAGCGCTTCGAGGACCTGATCGCCATCAACGCGCTCTACAGGCCGGGCCCCATCGGCAGCGGCATGATAGAGGATTTCCTGAAGCGCAAAAAGGGGACGGTGCCCGTAAAATACGAGCTTCCGCAGCTCAGGGAGATGCTGGATGAGACCTACGGGGTCATCCTCTACCAGGAGCAGGTCATGCAGATCGCCCATACCCTGGCGGGTTTCAGCCTCGGGCAGGCCGACATCCTCAGGAAGGCGATGGGGAAGAAGAAGCCCGAGGAGATGGAAAAGCAGAAGGAGGCGTTCGTAAAAGGGGCCATGGCGAACAAAGTGCCGGAGGCGAAGGCCCGCAGGCTCTTCGACCTCATGGCCAAGTTCGCCGAGTACGGCTTCAACAAGTCCCATTCGGCCGCATACGCGTATGTGGCGTACCAGACGGCGTATCTGAAGGCCCACTATCCGGTGGAGTTCATGGCGGCCACGATGAGCGCCGAACTGGATAATACCGACAAGATAATGAACTTCATAAAGGAATGCCGGAGCATGTCGATACCGGTGCTCCCTCCTGACATAAACGTCTCGGACGGCGAGTTCAAGGTGGTGGAAGGCTCCATAAGGTTCGGCATGATCGCCCTGAAGGGGGCGGGCCAGCAGGCGATAGAGGACATAATCGAAGAGCGCTCGCAAAACGGCCCGTTCCGGACGTTCGAGGAGTTCATGGAGAGGACGAACTCAAGGAAGGTCAACCGCAAGGTGATCGAGGCGCTGGTAAAGGCGGGGGCCTTCGATTCCCTGGGCCATGCCAGGCGCGTCTGCATCCGGATGCTGGACGCCCGAGACCGGGGCGACTCGCTCAGGCAGCAAAGCATATTCGGCGGCGGGGATACGTCGGAAGGGGGGGCGGACCCGGAGGAGGCGGAATGGGATGAAAAAGAGCTTCTGCTTTATGAGAAGGAGGCCCTGGGCTTTTATATCTCCGGTCATCCGCTCCGCGCCTATCTGAAGGGGGCGCTCCTGAGGGAGGTGGTGCCGACCTCGCGGCTTGCCGCCCTTCCGGACAAGGCGGAAACAGCGGTTGCGGGGATCATAGCGGCCGTACGAAAGATAAAGACAAAGGGCAAGGGACTCATGGCGGCCCTCACTCTCGATGACGGCGAGGGGACGGTCGAGGCGGTGGTCTTCCCGGATTTGTACCAGCAGGCCGGCTCACTCGTGCGGAAAGACACGCCGGTCCTCGTGAGGGGCAATATCGACATGACCGACAAGGGGATAAAGATCCTGGCCCGGCATCTGCTGCACCTGGAAGACGCGCAGAAGGCTGGCGCCTTGGGCAATGGAGGACGCCGGATCGAGGTCCGGCTCGGTGTTGGAGACGACCTGCCGGCGATAAAGGCGCTTGCCGACGCCCACGGCGGGGACAGCCTGCTTCTTCTCAAGGTCATCGATGGGGGCCTGGAGGTCCTTATAGAGACTTCGTGCAGGGTCCGCCCGGATGACGCCTTTTTAAACGGCATAAGGAAAATAGCGGGGAGCGAGGCAAAAGCGAGGTTTTTTTGAAGATGAGATATTACCTTGAATTTGAAAAGCCCGTCCAGGAGCTTGAGACGAAGATTGAGGAGCTAAAGAGGCTCTCCAACGGCGGCAACATGAAGATCAGCGCCGAGATAAAGAGGCTGGAAAAAAAGGCGAAGGACCTTCACTCGGAGATATTTTCAGGCCTTTCCCCCTGGCAAAAGACGCTTCTTGCCAGGCACCCGGAGCGCCCTTACACGATGGATTACATAAACATGATGGCCACGGATTTTATCGAGCTGCACGGCGACAGGCGCTTCGCGGACGACCCTTCGCTGATAGGGGGCTTTGCCAGGATCGGCCGTTTTCCGGTGCTCGTCATCGGGCATCAGAAAGGCCGGGGGGTAAAGGAGCGCATAAGCCGCAATTTCGGCCAGCCGCACCCTGAGGGCTACAGGAAGGCGCTTCGGCTCATGAAGCTTGCCGAGCGGTTCAGGAAACCCGTCATAACCCTGATAGACACGCCGGGCGCGTTTCCGGGCCTGGGGGCGGAGGAAAGGGGGCAGGCCGAGGCCATAGCGACGAACCTGATGGAGATGTCTTCCCTGAGGGTCCCGGTCATATCCGTGCTTATAGGCGAGGGCGGCAGCGGGGGGGCGCTCGCCATAGGCGTTTCCGACAGGTTTTTCATGCTGGAACACGCGGTCTATTCGGTCATCTCCCCGGAAGGCTGCGCGGCAATACTCTGGAAAAGAGACGGAGAGATAGGCGCCAAGGAGTTTGCCCAGGCAGCGCAGGCCCTGAAGCTTACGGCCCAGGACATGCTGGCCGGCAAGGTGATAGACGGCATAATACCGGAGCCGCTCGGGGGCGCAAACAGGGACCCCGAGGCGGCCGCGAAGAACATCGAGGCAAGGCTCCTGCCCGTCATCGAGGAGCTTGCCGCAAAACCGGCCGGCAAGCTTGTGGAGGAGCGGTACAGGAGACTAAAGAGACTTGGCGGTTTCGTCGGCGCGAAACCGTCTTAAGAGGTCCTCTGCCTTGCCGCCTCGAAGAGCACGACCGCCGCGGCGGCGCCCACGTTCAGGCTTTCGGCCCGGCCCCTGACCGGTATCTTGAGGAGCATGTCCGCATGGGCCAGGAATTCCGGTGAATGCCCGCTCGCCTCGCCCCCGAACGCGACCGCGAGCGGCCCCCTCAGGTCGGTCTCGTAAATGGACCGCCCCGCGTGGGCGTCCGCCGCTGCAAGGAGTATCTTTCTTTCCCTGAGATACCGCCAAAGCTCCTCGGTCCCCGCGTTGATGACCGGCAGGTGAAAAACGCCGCCTGCGCTTGCCCGGAGCGTCTTGTCCGAAAATACGCCGGCCGAGCCCGGGGTCACGATGCAGGCGTCCGCCCCGGCCGCGTCCGCGGCGCGGATGAGCGCTCCCAGATTGCCGGGCTCCCTTATGCCGTCGCTTATGGCGATCAGGGCGGGCTCTTTCGCCCTGAGATCATGAAGTGCGGGCTGCCTGAGCGCGCACCGGGCAATGATGCCCTGGGGGGTCTTGGTCCCGGCCAGTCTTTTGAAAAGCGGCTCCGGCACCTCGAAGAGCCGGGCCGCCTTTTTAAGGGAATTGAAAAATTCCTTGCCTTTTCCCCCCGCGAGCCGCGCCAGGAAACCGGGGCTTAAGAGGACGGCATCCAGTGCTGCCCCGCTTTCGAGCGCGGCAAGGACAAGGTGCGGCCCCTCTATCATGAACGCCCCCGCCGACGGCTCCCTTTTGATGCGCAGAAGCTCCCTGACAAGGGGGTTTTGCGGGCTTGAGATCGTCTTTAATCCATCATGGATTCTGATCTTGTTTTCTCGTCCCATCCCATGTGCATTATAACCGATAACGCCGCCCAGGCCCCCTCATGCACAATTTTATCATTTAGTCCATTGCCTCCCCTCCTTTATCCCGATATACTCTTTTATAGGAAGGTTCTAAATGGACAGCGAGCGTATTCTCCAGCGTATCGCAGGACTTGCCGCAGGGAAGATCAATAGAAAGGAGGTCATATTCATGACGACGATATCGAAAAAAATAGGTATAAATGCCCCGGTGGAACGGGTATTCAGCCTCGTTACAAGCCCTGAAAACTGGCCGCGCTTCGTGTCCGGCCTGGTGGAAGTGCGCGATTTAAGCCCCGATATGCCGTCAAAGGGCGGCACGTTTACCTGGGAATACAACCTGATGGGCAGGAGAGTCACGGGCAGGGGAGAGATGACCGAATATGAAAAGGACAAGAGGTGCGCCCTTCTGCTGACCGGGGAGTTCCCGATGAAGGAGAACTATGAATTCTCCCGGACTCCGGGCGGCACGGAGCTTAAGGTCGATGTGGAATACGGGATCGGGCCCGGACGGACATGGCAGGACGTTTTCGGGTCCGGCAAAGAGGCGCTTGACAGGGTCAATGAGCTTGAGACCGGCACCATCCTTGAAAAGATAAAGATACTCTCCGAGGAAAAGACGTTAAAGTCCTGATTTTAAGTCAAAGGGGGCCGGCCCCTGGGGTCTGGGCCCTTGGGGCTGGCCCCCTCAAAGGGCCAGCATCCTGTCAAGGGCCTCTTTGGCCTTAAGCCTGGTCTCCTCCGGCACCTGCACGACCGTTTTTAAATCCTTTAAGGCCGTGTAGACGCTCTGAAGCGTGGTTTTTTTCATGCTGGGGCATATCATGTCTTTCCTCAGGGGATAGAAGACCTTCTCCGGATTTTCCTTCCGGAGCCTGTGCATGAGCCCCAATTCGGTGCCCACGATGAACTCGCCGCCCGGAGAGCTTTTTGCGAACCTCAGCATGCCCGACGTGCTTGTGACGTGGTCCGCGACTTCAAGCACTTCCATGCGGCATTCGGGGTGCGCCATCAGGAGGGCCCCGGGATGCTCTTTTCTGGCCTTCAGCGCGTCTTCTTTTTTCAGCCTGTCATGCACATGGCAGAAGCCGTCCCAGGCGATGACCTTCTTTTTCGTGTTCTTCTGTGCCCACATCGCCAGGTTCTTGTCCGGCACGCAGATGACCTCATCGCCCGGCAGGGACTCCACTACCTTCACCACGTTTGCCGATGTGCAGCAGATGTCGCTTGCCGCCTTCACGTCGGCCGTGGTGTTCACGTAGCTTACGACCGGGACCCCGGGGTATTGGGCCTTGATGTCGTTAAGGCTGAAGTCGATGGGGTAGATGAGGACCGGCTGTGTCTCATAGCCGGGGAAGAACTCCCTCATCTTCCTGGGCCCGCCCACCCGTATCATGTCCGCCATCGGGCAGCATGCGCCGGCCTCGGGCAGGATGACGGTCTTTGTGGGGCTCAGGATGGCTGCGCTTTCCGCCATGAAATCGACGCCGCAAAACACTATGATGTCGCATTCGATGGCGGAGGCGGTCCTTGACAGCTCCAGGGAATCGCCCGTGAAATCGGCAAGGTCCTGGACCTCCTCCCTCTGGTAGTTGTGGGCCAGTATGATGG
>JAJYGJ010000103.1 GCA_021790695.1 Nitrospirota bacterium
GAGTTACGCCCGGAACGGCCGCCCCCGAATGAATAGGGCAGGCAGGTAAATGGGCTGCGGGGACAAGCGGATATATCCTATTCGTGGGAGGGGGGAGGGGCGGGGCGGTTTGCCAGGCCGGTGATTTTTTCGATATACTTTATCACCATTGCGGATGGGGGGGAAATTGCCTTAAAAGGAGAGAAAGATGAATGATTTTCCGGAGTACATAAACGGCCTTCCCGATATCTCGGGTTCGGAAGGCCATATTGAGCGCGTTATCGAAAAAAGCCGCGAGCGGCGCGTCTTTCTGCCGGACAGCACCATCGATTACGGCCGCATCCGCAGCGCCTGCGCCATAGCTCTCCATATGCACCAGCCGCTTATCCCCGCCGGCGGGGACGACTTGCGGACCGCCGCCATTATCAGCAACCTCCAATACATGATGGAACATCAGGGCATCGGCGACAACCATAACGCATCGGCCTTCCGTTGGTGCTATGAGCGCATGGGGCAGTTCGTTCCGCAACTGCTCGGGGAAGGCCGGGCCCCTCGTGTGATGCTGGAGTATTCCGGCACGCTCCTCCACGGCCTGCGCCGCATGGGCCTGGATGGAGTGATCGACAGCCTGAAGACAATTACCTGTGACCCGCGCCATCGCGGGGCGGTGGAATGGCTGGGCGCGCCGTGGGGGCATCCTGTCGCGCCATCGACGCCTGTGCAGGATTTTCGCCTTCACGTAAAGGCCTGGCAGCATCATTTCGCCGCCATATTCGGACTTGAGGCGCTCGAACGGGTGCGGGGTTTTTCACCCTCGGAAATGGCCCTGCCAAACCATCCGGACACGGCCTACGAATTCGTCAGGACCCTGAGGGATTGCGGCTACCATTGGGTGTTGGTGCAGGAGCACAGCGTGGAGCGGCCGGCAGACGGGGGAGGGCCCGGACGAAAGCACATACCCCACCTGCTGACCTGTACCAATTCCCATGGCGAGACCGCCCGTATCATCGCCATAATCAAGACGCAGGGCAGCGACACCAAGCTGGTGGCGCAGATGCAGCCTTACTATGAAGCCAGGGGGCTCTCCCGGTGGGAACTGGCGGGGAAATCCATCCCCCCGCTGGTAACGCAGATCGCCGACGGCGAAAACGGCGGCGTGATGATGAACGAGTTCCCGTCCAAGTATTTTGACGTGGTGCGGGAATGCTCGGGGACCGATACCCCTCTCGTGAACGTCAGCGAATACCTGGAATACCTCTTTGAAGCGGGGTTCGGAATGGAGGATTTCCCCGTCGTCCAGCCGGTCTTCCAGAAGGCCATCTGGGACCGTTTTCAGCCTGGCGAAGGCCCCGGAAAACTGAAGGACGTGATCTCCGGGCTGGAGAAGGAAGTCCCCCGCTTTCACATGGATGGCGGGAGCTGGACAAACAATTTGTCCTGGGTGAGGGGCTACGGCAACCTCCTGGGTCCGATGGACGAAGTCAGCGCCCTTTTCCACGAAAAGGTGCTCAAGCCCGGCATGCCTTCCGGCGAGCCCTGCTATCGCAATGCCCTTTTTCATCTTCTCTGCTCTCAAACGAGCTGTTACCGTTACTGGGGCCAGGGCGTTTGGACCGACTACGGCAGCGAGATATGCCGCCGCGCGAAAGAGATACTTATCCATGATTGTTAGGACCTTTTCCCCTCTCCTGCCGGGAGAGGGGAGGGGTGAGGGACCGAATGAAAGGGTGAGGGAGCCGAATGAAGAGGCGGGTTTGTAACATTAATGTAACATTCGATTAAAACCCATGTAACCTGAAAAGGTTTTAATAAATACATGGAAAGCAGGATCAGGTATGCGGAACCTGGCAGGAACAAACGTAAAACGAGGAAAACTGAAATGGGCTATTACATTCATTCGGTCCCGGGCAGACTCAGGGTCAAAAGCCCGCTCGTCAAAGGCAATAGGAGGGCGGCGGAGGAGATCGAAAAACTCCTGGGCTCCGTCCAGGGGGTCGATTCAGTGCTGGTCAATACGGTCACGGGGAGCGTTACGGTCTCCTGCGAACGGAACTCGGCTGTTTCGGACTCCGTCCTGGAGCGGCTTGCGGCCTCCGGCTATTTCGAACCCTCCAGGGCCGTCACGCACGATCAGTACATCCAAAGGGCCGCCTCGAAGGCGGGGCGGCTGATAGGCAAGTCCATAGCGGGGGCCTTCATTGGGGCGGCGTTCGAAGGAACCGCGTTATCCATCCTGACAATACTGATATAGGACCTGTCTCAACGGAACCGACTAAGCAGCCCCGCCCATGATTTTTTCGATCGTCTCCTTGAGGGCGTCATGGTCCACCGGCTTGTTCAGGAACTCGACCGCTTCGGAAAAACCCAGTTCCTCCCGGACCCCCTCGCGCAGGTAGCCGGACAGAAATATTATCGGCACGAACTTTTTTGCGCGTATGCGCCTTGCCGCCTCCAGCCCGTTCATATCGCCCTTGATGCGCACGTCCATGATGATGAGGTCCGGCCCGGAATCATCCGCAAGCCGGATCGCCGTCTCTCCAGAATACGCCGAACCACAGCCCTCATAGCCCCACGTCTCAATCATGTCAAGGAGGCCGAGCACGCCCAGCGCCTCGTCTTCCACGATCATTATTTTTTTCTTCAATCTTTAACCCCTTTCGAACCTGACGATGAATTCGACGCCTCCGCCCGCGACCGGGCGTGCCTCGACGGCGCCCATGAGCTGCATGGCCAGGTTATAGACTATCTTCAACCCGAGGGTGCCCGCCTTTGCGATGTCCATGCCCTCGGGCAGGCCTTTGCCGTTGTCGGCGACCCGGAGCTCGATCTCCCGGTCGCCCAGGGAATGAAGGCCGATGCTTATCACTCCGCCCTGCCCGGGGGGGAAGGCGTATTTCATGCAGTTTGAGATCAGTTCGTTTATTATGAGGCCGCAGGGGATCGCCGTGTCTATGGAGACCACGGCCTCTTCGAGCGCAAGCGCGATGGTGACGTTCCTGCCGCCCTTCAGATAGCTCGCGGTCAGAGAGCCCACGAGGTCCGTGACATAGTCCTTGAGGTCGAGCTTGGAAAGATCGCCGCTCTTGTACAGCTTTTCATGCACCAGGGCCATTGCCTGGATCCTGCTTTGCAGGTCTCTCATCTTGCCGGCCATCTCCCTGTCCTCGATGGAACGGGTCTGAAGGCTTATGAGGTTGGTGATGATATGCATGTTGTTCTTGGTGCGGTGGTATATTTCCTTGATGAGGACCTCCTTTTCCTTCAGGGACGCCCTCAGTTGGGAGGTGCGCTCCTCGACCCTGATCTCGAGGACGTCATGGGCCCCCTGCAGGTCCTCCTTGGCCTTTTCCACCTTCTGCTTTTCCTCCTCGAAGTCATCGAGGATATTGAGGAGGGCCCGCTGCGTCTCTCCCATCAGCATCTTTTCCTCGTTGAAATCATCGAGGATATTGAAAGTGGCCTTCTGCGTGACCTCATAGTGCTCTTTTTCCTGGTTGAAGTCGTCGAGGATGTTCAGGGTGGCCCGCTGGGTGTCCTCCAGCCGCAGCTTTTCCTCGTTGAAATCATCGAGGATATTGAAAGTGGCCTTCTGCGTGACCTCATAGTGCTCTTTTTCAGCGTTGAAATCCTCGAGGATGTTCAAAGTGGCCCGTTGGGTATCTCCCATCAGCTTTTTTTCCTGGTTGAAATCGTCGAGGATGTTCAAAGTGGCCCTCTCGGTCTGTTCCAGCCGCTCTTTTTCCGCGTTGAAATCCTCGAGGATGTTGAAGGTGGCCAACTGGACTTCCCTTAGCCTCCTGATTTTTTCGCCGGACCGTCTCTCCGGTTTCTTCCGTAATTGAGCGATCTTTTTAGCTGCCAAGCTTGGACTTTAATTCCCCGATCTCTTTTTTAAGCTCTATCATCTTCAACTCCCGTCCGACGGTCAGTTTCTGGAACCTTTCAAGTTCGGCCAGCCTCTCCAGTTCCTTGGTCCTCTGCTCCGCCACCTGCGCCTCGGCCTTCCTCTGGGCGGTGATGTCCCGGGCGGCGGCGAACACTCCAAGCACGTTGCCCGCCACTTCCTTATAAACCGACGCGTTGTAGAGGACGTCCGTGAGTTTTCCATCCTTGTGCCGGATGGTAAGAGGATAGTCCATGACGAAGCCGCGCGCGAAAACCTCCTGGTATCCCTGCCGGGCCTTGTCCGGCTCCGTGAAGTAGTTTGAAAAATCCGTCCCTATGAGGTCTTCCCTCCGGATGCCCGTCACCTTCGCGGTCGCCTCGTTGACGTCCGTGATCTTGCCGTCCGGGCTGATGGTCACGAGCGGGTCCAGGGAGGCCTCTATAAGGCTCCTCGCGTACTGGGAGGCCTGCTTCTGGGCGGTGACGTCGCGGGCGGCGGCGAACACGCCCATGACCCTGCCGCGCACGTCCTTGTAAACCGAGGCGTTGTAGAGGACGTCCGTGAGTTTTCCATCCTTGTGCCTGATCGTCAGAGGATAGTCCGTGACGAAGCCCTTGGCGAAGACCTGCTGATAGCCTTCCCGCGCCCTCTGGGGTTCGCTGAAATAATTGGAAAAGTCCGTGCCGATCAGGTCTTCGCGGCCCATGCCCGTGACCTTGATCGTTGCCTCGTTGACGTCCGTGATCTTGCCGTCCGGGCTGATGGTCACGAGCGGGTCCAGGGACGCCTCGATAAGAGACCTGGCATACTGGGATGCGGACCGCAGTTGCTCCTCGGCCTCTCTCTTTTCCGAGATGTCGCTGCTCATGAGCAGATAGCCCAGAGGGTTTCCGTTCTCGTCGTTGCGGCGCGTCACGACGACCGAGGCCGCGAAACGGGAGCCGTCCTTCCTCACGCGCACGAATTCGCCCTCCGCGAGCCCTTTCTCATAAGCGGTCTTAAGCAGTCTTTCCACCGCGCCCGACGCTATGTCTTCCGGCACGTGCAGTATCTCGGAGTTCCTGCCCAGTATCTCCTCGGCCGTGTATCCGTAGTTGCGCCTCGCGCCCTCGTTCCATGAGAGTATGCGGTGGTCGAGGTCCTTGCCGATAATGGAGTATTTGATCGAGCTCTGAAGGATGTTGTCCAGGAGGTTCTTGGTCTCCGCGAACTCGCGCATGACGCGCTTGGATTCGGTGACGTCGCGGGCGGCGGCGAAGACGCCCAGGACGTTTCCCCTCACGTCCTTGTAGACCGAGGCGTTGTAGAGGACGTCCGTGAGCTTCCCGTTTCGGTGCCTGATCGTCAGGGGATAGTCCATGACGAAGCCCCGGGCGAAGACCTCCTGATATCCCTGCCGCGCCTTGTCCGGTTCCGTGAAGTAGTTGGAAAAGTCAGCCCCGATCAGGTCCGCCCGCGGCATCCCGGTCACCTTCACGGTGGCCTCGTTGACGTCCGTGATCTTGCCGTCGGCGCTGATCGTGACGAGGGGGTCCAGGGACGCCTCGATAAGAGACCTGGCGTACTGCGAGGTCTGCTTCTGGGCCGTGACGTCGCGGGCGGCGGCGAACACGCCCAGGACCTTGCCCGTGACGCCCTTGTAGACGGAGGCGTTGTAAAGGACGTCCGTAAGGCTTCCGTCTTTGTGCCGGATGGTAAGGGGGTAGTCCGTGACGAACCCCTTGGCGAAGACCTGCTGGTAGCCTTCCCGGGCCTTCTCGGGCTCGGTGAAGTAATTGGCGAAGTCCGTCCCTACGAGGTCCCGCCGGCTCATCCCCGTGACCTCCACAGTGGCCTCGTTGACGTCCGTGATCTTTCCGGCCGAGCTGATCGTGACCAGGGGGTCCAGGGAGGCCTCGATA
>JAJYGJ010000121.1 GCA_021790695.1 Nitrospirota bacterium
CCAGATGTCGAGGCCGGTGCTGTCGAAGCTGGCCACGACCGCATAGTTCTCCATCTGGCAGTAGCTTTCATCCGGAGACGTGAAGTGCCCTTCCTCCACGAGATAGGAGCCGGCAAGCACCTTTTCAATGAGGGTTTTCGTTACCGGGCCCGCAAAGTGCCGGCCCGTTCGGGGCGGCGCAAGTAGGATTTCAATCATTGATTAAAGATAAAACATGCGGCGGGCGCGTTTCAAATAGTGTGCCGTCCCATACAATACACTGCAAAAAAATTCGCGTTGACATCATTCCCCGGCTTGATCGGGGGATCCATTTTTTTTCAAGGACTTCCGGCCCGCTTTTTTCAAAGACTTCCGGATTGTCCGCCCGATTTTATTCTTAACAAAATAAAATTCTGGCCGGACAATGACAAATTACGGCCGTACAAAATATATGGAATTTATGGGAAGCCATCAATGGAACCCGTCTCCCGAAATTGGTCCTGAAGCGAAAAAGAGAGACAAAAAATTCCCTCCTTCCGGTTCAGTGATTTGTGTTACAATAGGGCAGTTTTTTGGGGTGGGATGCAGAGGCGCAATCTTATGTTATTTCGAAGCATACGTTTTAAATTTTCAGTGGTCGTCCTTTTTCTCCTGGGAATCACCACGCTGTCATTCCTGGTTTTCACCCTCCAGTCGGTAGAGCATGATTTCACGGGAGAGGCAGTGGCAATGGCGGAGACGATGGGCAGGAGCGCCGCCGCCTCCGCCGCTTACAGCCTTCTTTCCGGCGACATGCTGGGCCTGGACAGCGTGGTCTCCCGCATGAAGGCCTCGCACATAAATATAGATTCCGTCGCCATACTCGACAATTCCATGAAGGCCGTCGCGCACAGCGATTTGAACAAACGTGGCGAGACCATCCTGCCGGGGCCGGGCAGGCTCCTCAGCATCGACCGCTACGGCTCGGTGACGGAACGAAGTAACGGCCGGCTTCAGGTGCTGGCCCCGGTTTCGGTCTTCGGCAGGCGGATGGGTTACGCGCTGCTGGAGGTCGACGGCGCGCTTCTCAGGCGGGCGAGGCAAAGCGCGGAAAAAAGCGTGTTCAAGGGCCTCGCGGTGGCCGCGGTCCTTGGCATTTTGGGGGTCTTTCTGCTCACCACCTCCGTCACCGGGCCGATCAAGGAGCTTTCCGCGGGCGTGCTGGAGCTTAAGGCGGGAAGAAAGAAACGTCTGAAGGTCTACTCCAGGGACGAGCTTGGCCAGCTTACGCGAAACTTTAACGAGATGTCCGCCCTCATAATAGAGCAGAAGGACAGGCTTGCCGGTTACGCCGGTGAACTGGAGGAGTCGTACGTCTCCACCCTCCGGGTGCTCGCCGCCGCCATCGACGCCAGAGACCCCTACACGCTCGGACATTCGGCGCGGGTCGCCCAGCTTTCGTTAAAGATCGGCCACGCGCTGTGTTTGCCGGAAAAGGAGCTTGAGGACCTGGAGGTCGCCTGCCTGTTCCACGATGTGGGAAAGATAAAGACACCTGATTACGTCCTTCTGAAGCCCGGCCGGCTCTCTGATGTGGAATTCAGGGAGATGGCCCGCCATACGGAGGACGGCACCAATATCCTGGAAAAGGCCCCGTCCCTCGTAAAGTACATCCCGGCCGTAAGACACCATCACGAATGGTATAACGGAAAGGGTTATCCGGACGGGCTTTCCGGGGACCGGATACCCCGGCACGCCGCCATCATCTCGATAGCCGATTCCTTCGACGCCATGACTTCCACCAGGCCCTACCGGAATCCCCGCTCGGAAGACGAGGCCCTGGAGGAGATCGTGCGGTGTTCCGGAACACAGTTCGATCCCCGGTTTGTGGAGATTTTCGTGAAGGTGTTCCGGAACGAGCATGAGGGGATCATGCTCTCCGGGTTGATTTAAATGCCGCGCATCTCCAGCCGGCTGCTCCTTGCCGTGTTTGCGGCGTTGGCGTCGGTTTGGCTGTCCTCCTGCGCGGTCAGCCGCCTTTTGCGGACCAGTCAGCCTCATGCCGGCCCGACTCAGACCAGGCCGGCCCCCGCCGGGCAGGCCAGCCTGCCTCAGGCCGGATTGGCAGCCGCGGCCGCGGCGAAAGAGAAAGCAAAAACCTTCCATGCCGGCCGCGTGGTCCGGGAGGCGCAGGCGGACATCCTGAAAGGCAGGTTTGAATTGGCCATCAGGGTCTACAGGGACGCGATGTCTCTTCATCCTGGAGACCGGAGGCTCATCGCGGGCTACGAAAGCGCGCTCCCGGAGGCAAGAAAGGCCGCCGACGTGGCATGTGGGAAAAAAGATTTCGCCAGGGCGGGCGTCCTCTACGGGCTCCTCGCGGAAGACTATGCCGGCTCGTCGGCCGATGGCATGTCCCTCATGCGCCAGGTCAGGATTTGCGCCAGGGCGCTCACTGAACAGGGCCTTGCCTTATACAGGCAGGGCAGGCTGAAAGAGGCGATCGATTGCTGGCGCGGCGTCCTCAGGTTCGACCCCGCTGACACCGAAGTCAGAAAGGCCATGGAGACGGCGAAGTTGCAGATTAAGAACCTCTCGAAATAAAGGCCTCTTTTTATGCTAAGATAAAACAGTTTTCCGTTTTCGATATTGATTTTGTTGCGGTCTTTTCAGGGAGGGAGGCTGGACGGAAACCTCATGGTTGACTCCAGGTTGATTTTATGGTCATAGGCAAGCCGCTTTTTACGGTGGAGCAGATCCAGCGCAAGGTGCAGGAGCTGGCCGACAGGATAACCCGGGACTACGAGGGCAGGGAACTTGTCATGGTCTGCATCCTGAAAGGCGCGTTCATGTTCTTCTCCGATCTGGTAAGGCATATACGCGTCCCGATGACGGTGGATTTCGTCTCCTGTTCCAGCTACGTGAAATCGGATTCCGTCGGTGAAGTAAAGCTCCACCAGGACCTGCGGGAGCAGATCAAGGACAAGCATGTGATACTGGTGGAAGACATTGCTGACTCCGGCCTTACGCTTAATTATCTGAGGGAACATTTCCTTCAGAGGGGCCCCTCCTCCCTGAAGATATGCGTCCTTCTGGACAAACGGGAGCGCAGGCTTGTCGATGTCCCGATTGACTACGCCGGTTTCCCGATTCCCGATAAGTTCGTGGTGGGTTACGGTCTTGATTACTCGAATATGTTCCGGAACCTGCCTTATATTGCAGTTTTCAAAAAATCGACCTGATCGGGAAGATAATAAAGGTCTCATAATAATTCAATGGGTCTTTATGTCGTCATGCCTGTCACGCCCGCGGCGGGACTCATCGGGCCTTGGTTTTGACCCGGATTCCCGGCAGGGACTTGCGGGGATGACAGCCTGTTGGGGTTTCAAATTTCTAAATTTTGACAAGGAGCATGCCCCATGTTTGAACTTTCGGTAGAGTCCTCATTTTCCGCCGCCCATCAGCTAAGGGGCCACGGCGGCGGCTGCGAGAAGCTTCACGGCCATAACTGGAAGGTGCAGGTCCACGTGCTTGCCGACCGGCTTAACGATATAGACCTGGCCATTGACTTTCACGTCCTCAAAAAATACCTTGGTGAATGCCTGGTCCCGCTCGACCATTCCATGCTGAACGAGGTCTTTCCGTTTACGGAGAAAAACCCCTCCTCTGAAAATATAGCAAAATGGGTGTATGATTCGATGAGGAAGAAATTAAACGGGGATGTCCACCTTTCGGCCGTTACAGTCTGGGAGTCCGAGACGGCATCGGCGACCTATTACGAAGACTGAAAAGGGGCGGCATGGCGTCTGAGACGGAAGCGAAAACAGAGGAGCGACTGGCCCGGCTCATCATTGACATGGCCGTAAGCGGCGGGGCGGATTCCGCCGAGGTGTACATGAGGGCGAAAAGGGGCGTTTCGGCTGAATCCAGGTCGGCCGAGCCGGAGTCCGTGAAGACCTCGCTTGACTGGGGTTACGCCCTGCGCGTGATAAAGGACCGGAGGGCCGGGTTTTCGTATTCGACCTCCAGGGAGGATTTCGGCCGGACCGTGCAGGCGGCCCTGGATGCCGCGAAATACACCGGGGAGGACCCCTTTTTGCGGCTGCCGTTTCCGGGCGCACGGGGCGCCGGGCTTCCGGGGGGGGGAACTTCCGCGGCCGCCGAAATCTTCGATCCCCGCGTGGCCGGCATGACCGCCCAGGAGGCCTTCGCCCTTGCGCGCGAGATCGAAAGCGCGGCGCTCGGGGCCGACCCGAAGAGAATAAAGCGGGCAAGAAGCGCCACGGCCTCATTCAATTCGGCCGAGGTGCTCATCGTTAACTCTAACGGTTTTTCCGGAAGCTACCGGTCTACTTCCGCCACCGCGCAGATCATGGCCGTCGCCGAGGATGGCGGCGAGTCCCAGATGGGATGGGATTTCATGGGCGGCGCCTTTCTTTCGGATGTCTCTTTTGGCGGGACCGGCAGGGGCGCGGCGGAAAAGGCCCTGAAACTCCTGGGCTCGAAAAGGACCGTCCGGATGAAGGCCCCGGTAGTTCTCGCGGGCGCCGTCGCGGCCGAGTTCCTGGATGTCTTTGCTTCCATGCTCTCCGCGGAATCGGTCCAAAAGGGCAAATCCCTTCTCAGGGACAGGCTTGGAGAAGAGGTGGTAAGTAAAAAGATCAGTGTCGTGGATGACGGCCTCCTGCCGCACGGCATGGGCAGCGCGCCCTTTGACGACGAGGGCGTGCCCGCCTCGAAAAAGACTCTCATAATGGCCGGCGCTCTAACGGGCTATATGCATAACACATATACCGCGGCAAGGCAGGAAGCGGAGTCGCAAGCGGGCCCCGTGCTCTCGACCGGCAATGCGGTAAGACCGGGACTTTCGTCCTTCCCCGTGGTAGGGCCGCTCAATTTCTACCTTGCCCCCGCTCCGGGCGTGGGGCCTCTTGAACTGGAGGGGCTTTTCGCGCGCGCGGGCCGGGGCCTTTACATAATCGAAGCCATGGGCATGCACACGATAAACGCCGTGACGGGGGAGTTTTCCATAGGCGTGGCCGGGCTTCTCATAGAGGGCGGCGGGCCCTCCCATCCGGTGAAAGAGGCCGTGATCTCCGGCAACCTTCTCGAGTTCTTCGGAAATGTGGAGGCCGTCGGGGACGATATGAGATTTTACGGCTCCACGGGTTCCCCGAGCATACTCATCGGCCCCACCGACATAAGCGCGTGATAACCGCCGCTTGACTGCGCGGCATGTCACATTTTATTCTTTCTCCTATGCCCGATAAAAACAAAAAGACGAAAGCGGCGAAAGCTGAAACCGTAAAAACGAAAACGAAAATGAAACCGTGGGGCGGGCGGTTTACGGCGGCGACGGACAAAACGGTCGAGGCCTTCACCGAGAGCATCAGTTTCGACAAGAGGCTCTGGAAATACGATATCGAGGGCAGCATCGCGCACGCAAAGATGCTGGGCAGGCAGGGTATCATCCCGGCAAAAGACGCCGGATCGATTATCCGGGGCCTTGAACGGATCGCGGAAAAAATAGCCGCTGGCAGGTTTGTCTTCAGGCAGGAGCTTGAAGACATCCACATGAACATAGAGGCCGCCCTCATGGAGGAGATCGGCCCCGCGGGAGGCAAACTGCATACGGCCCGAAGCAGGAACGACCAGATAGCCCTCGACCTGAGGCTCTATCTGCGCGAGGAGACCATGGAGGTCATCGGGCTTATAGGGGGGCTTGCGGCGGGGATTCTTGACCTGGCGGAAAAGCGGATGGGCGACGTGATGCCCGGATACACCCACATG
>JAJYGJ010000122.1 GCA_021790695.1 Nitrospirota bacterium
GGATTGCCCTCGGGGACATGAACCTCGATGAGGCGGCGGCAACCGCCGGGGCCCTCAAGGAGGCGGGGGCGGACTCGGCTGCCTACGGGCTTGACGTCTCCAGCGCCGTGGACGTGGAAAAAACCTTCGAGGCGATAAAAAATGACTTCGGCAGGCTCGACATCCTCATCAACAACGCGGGCATTACCAGGGACGGGCTGGTCCTGAGGATGAAGCCCGAGGACTGGGACGCGGTGATAAACGTCAACCTGCGGAGCGTATTTCTCTGCTCGAAGGAGGCCGTAAAGATAATGTCCCGCCAGCGCTACGGCAGGATCGTGAGCATCGCCTCGGTGGTGGCCTTCATGGGCAACCCGGGGCAGGCGAACTACGGCGCGTCCAAGGCGGGCATCGTCGGGCTCACGAAGACAATCGCCAAGGAGTACGCGGGCAGGGGAATCACCGCCAACGCCGTGGCGCCCGGATTCATCGTTACGGCGATGACCGAAAAGCTGCCGGAGGCCGTCAGGAACCAGATGCTCCAGGCGATACCTTCCGGGAAATTCGGGACCGTGCAGGATGTGGCGCACGCGGTCTCCTTTTTCTGTTCGCCGGGGGCCGGCTATATCACCGGACAGGTCATGCACGTAAACGGCGGGATGTACATGTAGCTTCCATTTTCGAAAAAACCAAGACAAGAAAGTGACATTCTAAAGGAGGAGCGCGCGCAATGGTAGAGCAGAACGTTAAGGAAATCATAGCCAAACAGTTGGGCGTGGATATGACCGAAGTGAAGCCGGAGGCCTCTTTTGTGGAGGACCTCGGGGCGGACTCCCTTGATACCGTGGAACTTGTAATGGCGTTCGAGGAGGGGTTCAATATCGAGATACCGGAGGAGGACGCCGAAAAGATAGTAAAAGTGCAGGACGCCATTAATTACATAAAAGCAAAAAAAGGCGAATAGGCGGGATTAAAAGGCCGGGTGTTAAGCATGGTTTTTTCAAAATGAGACGCAGAGTGGTTGTAACGGGCCTGGGGCTGATAACGCCCCTTGGCATCGGCACGGAGCAGAGCTGGAAGGGACTGGTCGAAGGCCGCTCCGGCATCAGAAGGATAACGCAGTTCGACGCATCGGGCTTCGCGGCTCAGATAGCCGGGGAGGTGGAAGGTTTTGTCCCCGAGGACTATATGGACGCAAAGGATGCCCGCAAGACCGACCGCTTCGCCCAGTTGGCGGTTGCGGCGGCCGGAATGGCGCTTCGGGATTCGGGGCTGGTCATCGGCCCCGACAACGCCGAAAGGGTCGGCGTCCTCATCGGGTCCGGCATCGGCGGCCTCCAGACCATTGAGCGCTATCACGCCATCCTCCTCGAGAAGGGGCCCAGGCGCATCACGCCTTTTTTCATCCCCATGCTTTCCATCAACCTGGCCGCCGGCAACATATCGATAAAGTTCGGGGCCAAGGGGCCTAACTCCGCCGTCTCCACGGCGTGCGCCACCGGCAGCCACGCCATAGGAGATGCATGCAGGATCATCCAGTACGGCGACGCGGACGCGATGATCGCCGGGGGCACGGAGGCCGTAATAGCGCCGCTTTGCATCGGAGGGTTCAGCGCGATGAAGGCCCTGTCCACCAGAAACGATGAGCCTCAAAAGGCCTCCAGGCCGTTTGACTCCGGCAGGGACGGGTTTGTGATGGGCGAAGGATCCGGCATCCTCATACTGGAGGAGCTTCAAAGCGCGCTTGGCAGGGGCGCCAGGGTCCTGGCGGAATTCGCCGGGTTCGGCATGAGTTCGGACGCGTATCATATAACTTCCCCCAGTGCCGATGGAGACGGGGCGGCGCGGTGCATCAGTAACGCGCTTAAAGACGCCGGTGTCCCGCCCGGCGCCGTTGACTACATAAACGCCCACGGCACCTCCACCAGGCAGGGCGACGAGATAGAGACGTCAGCCATCAGGAAGGTCTTCGGAGCGCACGCGGGCAAGCTGGCCGTAAGCTCTACGAAATCGATGACCGGCCACCTCCTGGGCGCGGCCGGCGGGGTTGAAGCGGCCGTGTCGGTCCTCACGATCATGAACTCCATCATCCCGCCCACAATAAACCTGGACAACCCGGACCCGGAATGCGACCTGGACTACGTGCCGCACGAGGCGAGGCGCCGCCGCGTGGATTACGCGCTTTCAAACTCCTTCGGCTTTGGGGGCACCAACGCCTGTCTCCTCTTCAAAAGACTTGAACCCTGACGCCAGGAAAAGCAAAAGCGGGCCCGCCCTCAGTTACAGCTTCAAGGACAAAAACCTGCTGCGGCAGGCGCTGACCCACCGTTCCTATTTCGGAGAGGGCCGCGCGCCCGCCCCGGCCAAACAACCGGCCGGGCATAATGAAAGGCTCGAGTTCCTGGGCGATGCGGTCCTGACCCTGATCTTCTCGGAATACCTCTACGGGACCGGCTTTGACGAGGCCGGGATGTCCAGGATAAGGGCGCTCATGGTCCGGGGCTCCGAATTCGCGAAGGCCGCCGACAGGATTTCCCTGGGCGGGGCGCTCCTCCTGGGAAAAGGGGAGATGAGGACCGGCGGATGGACGAAACAGTCCATACTGGCGGGAGCGTTCGAGGCCGTAATCGGGGCCGTTTATCTGGACGGCGGCTACGGGGCGGCAAGAAAAACGGTGATCGAAATCTTCGATGAAAAACTGAAGGCCGTGATAGAAAGCGGACAGTTCCGCGACGCCAAGACCGAGTTGCAGGAGCTGTGCCAGAAACTCTTCGGGATGCTGCCCTCTTACAGGCTTTTGAAGGAAGAGGGCAGGGAACACGAGAAATTTTTCACCGTGGGGGTCTTTCTCTCCCAAAAATCCTACGGGCGCGGCAAAGGCAGGACCAAAAAAGAGGCCGAAACCCTCGCCGCGCGGCAGGCCCTCGAAAAGCTCGGGGGAGAACCAAAGACGAAATAAAAAACACCCGGTTTATACCTTTGCTCTCCTCCGCCGCCCGCAAATACTAATTTTCTACTAATTAATGCCAAATTAGCAATTGACTCCGGCACCCAAAGAAAAAACCGCCAGCCTGGCAACCCGAAGATGTCCGGCTGGCGGTTTTTTAAAGCTATTTCTATTCGGTCAGCGTTATCGCCTCCACGGGACAGACGCCGGCCGCAGCCTCGCAGTCGCAGTCGGCGCAGCCCTGCTCATTGATTACCCAGGCCTTCTCGTCCCTGAGCTCGAAGACCGTGGGGCAAAGCTCCGCGCACGAGCCGCAGCCCACGCAGGTGTCATAATCAACAACGGGTTTTTTCATTTTTTCCTCCTTCCGGACCTGCTGCAGATTGATCGGTATTTTGCCTGTGTGCAGATTATTTTATCATCTTTCAACCCTTGTGGTAAAATCATTCGGACCTATCTCATTCCCACGGAGGTGGCAGCGAGATGCTTTCAGAGCGGGCCCGGCAGATAAAACCATCGCCGACCCTCGCCATAGATTCGAAGGCGAAGGCGATGAAGGCGGAGGGCCTGGACGTAATAAATTTCGGCGTCGGGGAGCCGGACTTCGACACGCCGGAAAACATAAAAGAAGCGGCCATAAAGGCCATAAGAGACGGCTTTACAAAATATACGCCGGTCGGCGGCACGGACAAGCTGAAGGACGCCGTTACCGGCAAGCTCGCGGCCGACAACGGGCTTGAATACGGCAGGGCCGAGGTAATCGTCTCCTGCGGGGCCAAGCACAGCCTCTATAACGCCATGCAGGCGCTCCTGGACCCCGGCGACGAGGTCATAATCCCCGCGCCGTACTGGGTAAGCTATCCCGAGCAGGTCCTGCTTGGGGGGGCCAAACCAGTCTTTTTAAAGACACTCGAGGAAGACGGCTTCCTGCTGACCGCATCCGCCTTTGAGCGGGCCATCACGAAAAAGACGAAGGCGCTCATACTGAATTCCCCGTCCAACCCGACGGGCTCCTCCTATGACCGCCCCGCGCTCGAACGCATAGCGGAGGTGGCCGTAAAAAAAGATATCTTCATCATATCGGACGAGATATACGAAAAGCTCCTTTACGGCGGGGCCCGGCACGTGAGCATCGCCAGCCTGGGGCCGGAGGTCAAAAAAAGGACCATCGTCATAAACGGGGTCTCGAAGGCTTACGCGATGACCGGCTGGAGGATAGGATACGCCGCCGGCCCGGCGGAACTTGTAAAGGCGATGACCGCCATACAGAGCCAGTCCACCTCCAACCCGTCGTCGATCTCACAGGCCGCGGCCGTCGAGGCCCTGAAGGGGCCGCAGGATTCCGTTCGGCGCATGGCCGCGGAGTTCGATAAAAGAAGAAGGCGCATCGTGGAGGCGCTAAACGGCCTGGGGCCGGTCCGGTGCGCCGCCCCCGCCGGGGCGTTCTACGTCTTTCCCAATACGCGGGCCCTTTACGCGAAATCTCCGGAGATATCCTCCTCCTCGAAACTGGCGATGTATCTGCTTGAGAAGGCCCGTGTCGCCGTCGTGCCGGGGGACGCCTTCGGGGACGACGACTTCATAAGGCTCTCTTACGCAACAGGCATCGAACAGATAGAAAAGGGGATCGAGCGGATAAAAGCGGCCCTCGCCGCCCTTTAGATATCCGCGCCATCCGGGCGGAAGGCGGGCATGCCCGTCTTCTCATTCTTCGGAGTGCGGTTGGCGGCTCGCTGCCCGCGCCGGATACCCGGGACCGCTTGCGATCGCGAAACTGATTGCCCTGCGGGACGGCGACAGGTGCCGTCCCGCATTGGCACGGAGCTGAGCGATTGCGAGCGGTCCCGTTGCGCGGCCCCATTGGCGCGAGGAACCGAGCCGTCGGCCGCACGCTGCCCGGCGGCGACAACAAATGGGGTATACTAATTGAATGGAAAAAACTCCCCATCGCTCCGGTTTCGTCACCATCATCGGAAGGCCAAATGCGGGCAAATCCACCTTCCTTAATACGATACTGGGGCAGAAGATCGCCATAGTGACGAAAAAACCCCAGACCACGCGCAATCGCATAATCGGGATAAAGACGCTCGAAAAACAAAACGCACAGATCGTCTTCATGGACACGCCCGGCATACACAAGGCGGAGACGAAGCTGGACGAGGCGATGATGCGCGAGGCCGGGGAGGCGATGCGCGAGGTGGACGCGCTTTTGTTCATGGTGGAACCCAGGACGCCCGGGCCGCGGGAGAAAGAAATAATCGGGCTCATCTCCCGGGCCGGCGTGAAAGGAAAAAAACCCGTCTTCCTCCTCGTAAACAAGGTGGACACGGTAAAAAAAGTAAAACTCCTGCCCGTTCTGGACGGGTATTCAAAACTCTTCCCTTTCGACCAGATAATACCCGTATCCGCCCTCACGGGCGACGGCGTGGATATAGTTCTTGAAAAACTGCTCGCCTCTCTGCCGGAGGGACCGGCATATTACCCGGGGGACCTCGTTACGGACCAGATTGAAAGATTCATGGTCTCCGAGATAATCAGGGAAAAAGTGATGGAGGCCACCTTTGAGGAGGTACCGCATGCCTCGGCCGTCCAGGTCATCGACTGGCGCGAGGGGAACCAGTTCCCAGGAGACCAGTCTCTTCGGGACCAGTCCCCGGACCAGGGGGGCCGGCCCCCTCTGGATGAGTCCAGTCGAAACCAGTCTGAGGCGGTCCGGTCCCGAGGGGACTGGTCCCCGGTCCTCCGCATAAGCGCTGATATCTGGGTAGAGCGGGAAGGCCAGAAAGGTATTATAATAGGAAAGGGCGGCCGCATGCTGAAGG
>JAJYGJ010000215.1 GCA_021790695.1 Nitrospirota bacterium
GCGCCAGAACGGCGCTTTTCAACTGGCTATTCGCCAGGCACGAAGGCGGGGTCTTCGTCCTGAGGATAGAGGACACGGACCGCAGCCGCTCAACCGAGGAGTACATAGGGGCGATCATCGAGGGGATGAAGTGGCTGAAGCTCGACTGGGACGAGGGCCCCTTCCGGCAGACGGACAGGTTTGACATCTATAAATCATACGTGGAGAAGCTCCTTTCCGAGAAAAAGGCCTATTACTGCTATTGCGCCCCGGAAGAACTGGAAGAGCGAAGGCAAAAGGCCCTTTCCGAGGGCAGGCCGCCGAGATACGACGGCCGGTGCCGCGATCTGGAAAGGCCCGTGCCGGGCCGCACGCCCTCCGTGCGGTTCCGGATGCCGGAGGCGGGCCGGACGGTGATAAACGACCTTATTCGCGGCCCCGTTACTTTCGACAACGGCCAGCTTGACGATTTCATCATCGCGCGTTCCGACGGCACCCCAACTTATAATTTCGTGGTGGTCGCGGACGACGCGGCCATGAAGATCACCCATGTCATACGCGGCGACGACCACCTTAACAACACGCCCAAGCAGGTCCACATATATGGCGCGCTGGGCCTGGAGGCCCCCAAATTCGCCCACCTGCCGATGATACTCGGCCCCGACAAGACACGCCTTTCAAAAAGACACGGGGCGACCTCCGTTATGGCGTACAAGGAGATGGGCTATCTGCCGGAGGCCCTTTTGAATTATCTTGCAAGGCTCGGCTGGTCTTTCGGAGACCAGGAGGTCTTCAGCATTCAGGAACTGACCGGCCATTTCGGACTGGAGCACATCGGCAAATCCGCCGCCGTCTTCAATCCCGAAAAACTCCTTTGGCTGAACGGCGAGTACATGAGGAAGACCCCGCCCGCGGAGTTGTCCGGGATGGTGGCGCCATTCCTTGCTCAAAAGGGCATCGGGGCCGGGCCCGAAACGGTTGGCCGGCAGTGGTTCGAGAAGGCCGTGGCCAGCCTGGTGGAGCGCTCCAAAACCCTTGTGCAGCTTGCGGACGGGATGCGTTTCTATCTATCGGAGGACGTGGCGATCGATCCCGCCGCCAGGGAGAAATTCCTCACCGCCGGCGCCCTCGATTACCTGGTGGACATCAGGGACGCCCTTGCCCTGACGGACGAGTTCAATCATGAAAACATTGAAAAGGTCTTCCGCGGGGTCATGGAAAGGCATGGGCAGAAACTGGCCGCGGTGGCCCAGCCGGTGAGGGTCGCCGTAACCGGCGGCACCGTAAGCCCCGGCATATTCGAAGTCCTTGAGATAATGGGCCGCGAACGGGTCTTGAAGCGCCTGGAGAAGGCCATCAAACTGGCCGGATATGAAAAGTAGCGCCGTCATAGGGGCCGGGAGCTGGGGAACGACCCTGGCCCTGCTTCTGGCCGGAAAGGGCTTTGACATCTCTCTCTGGGTCCATTCGGAGGGCCTGGCCCGCGCGATGAATTCCTCCAGGGTAAACAGCGTCTATCTGCCCGAGGTGAAACTGCCCGGCAACCTCAAGGTGTCCGCGGACCTGGAGGAAGTCCTGGAAGGCGCGGGTTTTGTCATAAACGTGGTGCCGACCCAGCACATAAGGGAGGTCTTCAGCCGGGCCGCCCACGCAATCGGAAAAGATGCGAGCCTTTTAAGCGCGTCGAAGGGGATTGAAAACGGCACACTGAAAAGGCCCACGCAGATACTGGAGGAGATCACCGGCAGAAGCGCCGCGGTGCTCTCCGGGCCCAGCTTCGCCAAGGAGGTGATCCGGGAGAAACCGACGGCCGTGACCCTCGCGGCAAAAGAGGAGTCCGAGGCCCTGAAATTACAGGGACTCCTGAACACCGGCTTTTTCAGGGTCTATACCCATGAGGACGTGACGGGTGTTGAACTTGGCGGTGCGCTTAAAAACGTGGTGGCCATAGCGGCCGGCATCTCGGACGGTCTGGGCCTCGGCAACAATGCCCGGGCCGCCCTTATTACAAGGGGGCTTGCGGAGATGAAAAGACTGGGCGCGGCCATGGGGGCGGCGGCGCAGACGTTCTCCGGGCTCTCCGGCATCGGGGACCTCGTTCTTACCTGCACGGCCGACCTCTCAAGAAATCATGCCTTCGGGATGAACCTGGCCCGGGGGCTCACCGCAAGCGAGATAACGGCAACCAGGAGGACCGTGGCCGAAGGGGTGCGGACATCCAGGTCGGTTGTGGACCTGTCGGAAAAGATGGGGGTCGAGATGCCGATCGCGGAGCAGGTGTATAAGGTCATATATGAAGGCAAGCTCCCCAGGGAGGCAGTCCGGGAACTGATGGGCCGCTCCCTTAAAAATGAGTTTACGCATTAGAAAGAAGCGCGGCGCGGACGTAAAAAGCGGTTCGCCGGAAGGCGTAATAACCGGTTCGCCAAGAGGCGGACTGGCAGAGGGCGGACGGCCCTGGGGCCCAAAAATCCTCGGTATGCTGGCCGGCGGAGAAATAGGGGGCGCGGAGCTATGGGACTATCTCAGGGGCGATCTGTATGAAGAACTGGGCATAGCGAAGGTGGACCATGCCCGGCACCGCCTCCAGGGCGTGCCGGAGGTCATCCTGGCGAAGGGGAAGCTCGCGGAGGACGTCGTAAAAGTCGCGCACGCGATGCACAGGCGCTCGGGAAGGTTTCTCATCACAAAGGCATCCCGCCCGATTTATGAAAAACTGGACATGGAGGGGGCCTCGTTTCATGAGCGCTCAGGCGTGATAAAGGCGGGAGAAGGGAAGAGGAAAAAGGGCAGGGTGGTTGTCATCTCGGCGGGGACCTCCGACATACCGGTTGCCGAGGAGGCCGCGCTGACCGCCTCTTTCCTCGGAAGCCGGGTCGAAACGCTCTACGATGTGGGCGTAGCCGGGCTTCACAGGCTCCTGGGCAATATGAAAATACTCGGGAAGGCCCGGTGCATGGTCGTCGTTGCCGGGATGGAAGGGGCGCTCCCATCGGTTGTCGGCGGGCTTACGGACAAGCCGGTCATAGCCGTGCCCGCATCGACCGGCTACGGGGCGAGCCTGGGCGGCCTGGCGGCGCTGCTTGCGATGCTGAATTCCTGCGTGCCCGGCATTGCGGTCATGAACATCGATAACGGGTTCGGCGCGGGCTGCCTCGCCCACAAGATAAACACTCTTCATTAGACCCTATCTCAAAATCGGTTTTTTAAAATGGATGCCCGATTAACCCCGCCGATGGCGGGGCGGGCATTACTCTTTTTTGGACGCTCCTAAGCCTTTTTGCATCATTTCCGTGAAGACGGGAATCCATTTTTAAACATTATGATTCGGCAGGTTTTTTATGAAAAGTTGAGAAAAAAGGCCCCGCCGCTTGTCAAGCCTTGCCCCAGTCGTATTTTCTGCGTTTCTTGTGGGTTATGAATTTCTCGGCGGAAAGGGCCGCGACGGCCCCGTTTGCCGCGGCGACCACCACCTGCCGCACCTCGACACAGGTTACGTCTCCGGCGGAGAAGACCCCCGGAATAGAAGTCTCCATCAGCCGGTTTGTAACGATGCATTCGTTGTCGGACAGCTCCACGGCTTCGGTGAGGAAATCTATTATCGGCTTGCCGCCGTGCAGATAGATAAAGACGCCAGACGTCTCGATCTCGCTTTCATTTCTTTCGGAATCGACAATCCGCACCCGCTCCACGACTTCGCCGCCAAGGATGGCCGTTACGGTCGCGCCTTCGATGATTTTCAGGTTCGGACTTTTAAGCACCGGATGCTCCGGTTCCGCGTCCGGCAGTTTCTTTGGACTTATGAGATAGACCTCCTTGCAGTTCCTCGCCAGGTGCCCGGTCTCCTTCAACGCCTCTGCCGAGCCGCCGACCACGCACACCGTCTTGCCTTTGAAAAAGGCCGCGTCGCAGATCGCGCAGTAGCTTACGCCCTTGCCCAGGAATTCGGCTTCGCCTTTGATGGTGGGCTTCCTGCCCATCGAGCCCGTGGCCACTATGACGGTCTTGCCGCTGTAAGTCCCCTCCATCGTGAAGACCTCCTTGACGTTGCCGGACAGGTTTACGCCCACGACCTGCGCCTCGACGCATGTTGCCCCGAATCTGACGGCCTGCCTTCTGAATATGTCCAGCAGCTCCCTGCCTGGAATGGCTGTCTCGATGCCGGGATAGTTTTCGATCCTGCTTGCGTAGCCCAGGGCCCCCGCCGTGGCGGACTTGTCAATCACGACCGTATCAAGGCCGGACCTCGCGGCATATTGGGCCGCGGCAAGCCCCGCCGGTCCGCCCCCGATCACCATCACGTCCCAGAGTTTCTGCTCCATCTCGGAAAAGCACCCCCTTTATTGCGGCGCTAAAAATACCTGATTATATTATATCTTGTGTCCCGCTGGGCCGGTCTGAAGCCGGCCGCGGCGATGGCGGAGATGGTCTCTTCCTTCGAGACCCTGTAACGCACCCCGGCGGAGGCTACCACGTTTTCCTCCATCATGGTCGAGCCGAAATCATTCGCGCCGAACCGCAGGGCCACCTGCGCCATCTTGAGCCCCTGCGTGACCCATGAGGCCTGGACATTGGGCACGTTGTCCAGGAAAATCCTCGAGACGGCAAGCACCCTCAGGTATTCGACCGCCGTCGCCGGTTTCATGTCTTTCGCCTGCCGTTTGAGCGCGGTATTGCCGGGCTGGAAGCTCCACGGGATGAAGGCGGTAAACCCGCCCGTCTCCTCCTGGAGGGAGCGGACCGCTTCAAGGTGGGAAGCGATGTCCTCCGCCTTCTCAACCGAACCGAACATCATCGTGGCAGTAGTCTTCAGGCCGAGCCCGTGCGCCTCGCGCATGACGGAAAGCCACCGGCCGGATTTTATCTTCCTCGGGCTGATCGCTTCCCTTACCCTGTCGGAGAGGATCTCCGCGCCGCCCCCGGGGATGGAATCGAGCCCCGCCTCCTTCAGAATGGACAGCGTCTCCCTCAGGGTGAGCGACGAGCGCTCCGCGAAATAGGATATCTCCGGCGGGGAGTAGCCGTGGATATTTATCTCCGGGTAGCGTTTTTTTATGGCGCTCAGCAGTTCGATATGGTAGCGGAGCGGCAGCTCCGGGTTCAGCCCGCCCTGAAGGAGTATTTGCGTGCCCCCCTGTTCCAGGGTCTCGTCGATCTTCCCGAAAATCTCCTCGCGGCCGAGCACATAGGCGTCCGCGCGGCCCGGACGCCTCCAAAAGGCGCAAAAGCGGCACCGGTTTATGCAGACGTTCGTGTAATTTATATTCCTGTCGACGACGAACGTCACCGTGTTTTCCGGGTGAAGGGCCTTGCGCCTGGAATCAGCCTCGCGGCCAAGCTCCGGCAGGGCGGCCTTCTTGAGAAGGGCAATAGCTTCTTTCCTTGGCATACCCATATCAAGCCAGCCTCCTGTAAATCGAATCCCTGCGGACCGGCCTTTTCCCCGCCTTCTCGATAAGCATTCTAAGCTCGGTTTCGGCAAGGCCGGGCCTCGTGCGCGCCCCGGCCGAATGCGCTATCTTTTCTTCCGTGACCGTGCCTTCGAGGTCGTCGGCCCCGAACCCCAGGGCCACCTGGGAGAGTTTTTCCCCCAGCATCACCCAGTAGGCCTTGACATGGCTGAAATTGTCCAGAAATATCCTGCTCACGGCTATGCATTTCAGGTCCTCGATGCCGGAGGGCGGCAGGCCGCCGATTTCGGTCCCGGATTGATAGGGCAGGGGGACGAAGGCCTGGAACCCGCCAGTCTCATCC
>JAJYGJ010000194.1:0-7902 GCA_021790695.1 Nitrospirota bacterium
GCCTGAGTCATAAACGTGGGGCAGGCAGATTTTATTCTTTTGTCCGTCATACCTCATGTCTTTAGCCGGTATCCAGGAACTTTGCTTTTTATCGAAAAAATTTATAAAGTCGCCGGATTCCGGATTAATACCTCCGGAATGACGGCAAAAAAACAGAAACTAGACGCGTCAGATAAAAGAGCAGACAGATACCAGCCCCACAAATCTGACGCTGAGGCCCCGGCAGGGGGCCTCACTCTTTTTCGGGGAGAAAACCGAACTTCTGCATCCTGTAGCGGAGGGTGTCCCTGGTCAGGTGCAGAAGTTTTGCCGCCCTGGTCTGATTGCCCCTGGTCGCGTCCAGCGCCTGTCTTATGAATTCCTTTTCCAGTTTTTCGATGTCCAAGCCCCCGGCCGGCAGTTTCAAATACACGTCATTTTTGCCCGCGCCGGGGGCGTTATTGCCGCAAAGCTCCAGCGGAAGGTGCTCGGGCAGTATCAGCACCTCGTTTTCGAGTATCATGGCCCTTTCTATCACGTTTTTAAGCTCCCGCACGTTGCCCGGCCAGCCGTATTCGAGGAAAAGCCTCTCCGTGTCCGCGGAGAGCCCCTTTACGTTTTTCCTGAACTCGCGGTTGAAGACGTCTATGAAATAAAGGGCCATGAGCAGGATGTCTTCTCCGCGCCGCCTCAGGGGCGGCAGGCTTACCGGCACCACATTCAACCTGTAGTAGAGGTCCTCACGGAAATTGCCTTTTTTCACCTCCCCGTCCAGCAGCTTGTTGGTGGCGGCGATTATGCGCAGGTCGACTTCTATGTCCCTCACCCCGCCCACGCGTTTGAAGGCCTTGTTCTCGATCACCTTCAGGAGCTTGGCCTGGGTGGAGAGCCTCATGTCCGCTATTTCATCCAGGTATATCGTGCCCCCGTCGGCAAGTTCGAAGAGCCCTTGCTTCATGGCCCTGGCGTCCGTGAAGGCGCCTTTTTCATAACCGAAAAGCTCGCTTTCGATAAGGTTTTCAGGAAGCGCCGTGCAGTTTATCTCAATGAAGGGTTTCCCCATTCGCGCGCTCTGGTAATGGATGACCTTCGCGATCAGGTCCTTGCCCGTGCCGCTCTCCCCCTGCATGAGGATGGTGGTCGCGTCGCTCCTGGTCACCTTCTCCACAAGCCCCATGACCTGTTTTATTGCCGCGGACTGCCCTATGACGCTGTCATAGCCGTACCGGGAACTTAGCTGGGAGCGGAACTGCAATACCTCTTTCCGCAGGGAGCAGGCCTCAAGCGCCTTGTGCATGACTATCTTGAGCTTGTCCATATTGAACGGCTTCTCGACGAAATCCCAGGCGCCCAGCTTTATGGTCTTTACCGCCGTCTGGACGTCTCCGAAGGCGGATATCATTATAACGACGGCATCCTTGTTTATCTCCTTGATCCCCTCGAGGACGGTTATGCCGGAGATGTCGGGAAGCCGGACGTCCAGAAGGGTTATATCGGGGGATTCCTCCCCGAACAAGGTAATGCCGCCCAGCCCCTTTTCCGCCGTGATCACCTGATAGCCGTCCCTGGAAAGGTTCTGCTCCAGGGACCATCTGAGGAGCTTTTCGTCGTCTATTACCAGTACCTTTGTCTCAGCCATCCCTTGACTTTGTTTCCGCCGGCCGCGGGCCGGCGCGGTGGGATTTTGATCCTACTGGCTCCCATAGGAATGCAGCCCGCTTAAAAGCAGGTTGACCCCCAGGTACGTGAACACGACGGCCACGAAACCCATTACGGCGACCATCGATATCTTGCGCCCCCTCCATCCCCTCAGGAACCGCGCGTGCAGGTAAAAGGCATAGATGAACCATGTGATGAGAGACCAGGTTTCCTTCGGGTCCCAGCTCCAGTAAACGCCCCATGCCTGGTTGGCCCAGATGGCCCCGAATACAAGCGCTCCAAGCGTGAATATCGGGAAACCTATGGCTATGCTCTTATAGGTCACCTCATCCAGGACGGCGGGCTGGAGTTTGAAACTCTCGATTACCCTTTTGAGCGCCGTTCCGTATCTCCACGTCAAAAACACGATGGCAACCGCGGCGATATAACTTATGAGCCGCACCGCGCCGGAACCGCTCTCAAAGCTGCTTTTGAAGAGGAAGTCCCTTATGAAGGCCCCGGAGCCGGGCGCAAGGCCCGCCCCCCTGAACCTCACGAAGTCCAGCCCCATGGCCAGAAGCACCGAAACAAAAATACCCAGGGACACCGTCCAGAATATGTAGGAGCCCTCGGTTTTCTTCTCCGTTGTGGCCACCAGGTACATCAGCCCCGTGCTGAAGGCCAGCGCGAAGGCCGAATAGGAGATGAAGGAGAGTGTTACGTGGGCCAGAAGCCAGTTGCTCTGGAGGGCCGGCACCAGCGGCTCTATCTGCGTGGACATCCCCGACAGGCTTATGAAAAGAAGGGCGATACCGGCCACGGGGGTCACAAAGGCCCCGAAAGAACGGTTTTTATAACGGAACTCCACTATCAGGTAGCCAAGTATGAGGCACCATACGAAGAAGATCAGCGACTCATAAAGGTTTGTAAGCGGTATGGAGCGCAAAATCCCCATGCCGGACAACTGGTAAAACTCATGCCATCTAAGCCCTAACGCCAGGGTCTGGGCGGCGAAGCCGAAGACGGTCAGGCCGGTGGCCGACACGCCGATGGCCTTCTTCCTGAAAGCGATATGGACGATATAGACCACCATCGCCAGCATGTATGCCATAGTGGAAAGGCCGAAAAAAAACGAACTTTCCAATTTTATCCACCTCCTTTTTCAAATTCGCGGTAAAGTTTTTCCATATCTCTCTCAAAGGCCTGTTTGTTCTTGCTGGAAGTGCCGGCGATCAAGAGGCGCGCGCCCTTCCTGCCAGGCTCGATCCTCACCCATATTTTTTTATGGGAGAGGAAGAAGGCCATGAAAAGACCCAGTGAAAGCGTGATGCACCCCAGGTAGACGACCCAAACGCCGGGGTCTTTCCTGACCTCGAGCCCCGTATACTCCACTCCCCAGAAATCCTTGAGGCCCACACTGCTGCCATCCGGCAGATTCCAGGTCTCGGGATACCTCTGAAGGATCCACTTGGAGGCCGCCATTTTGCCGTCTTTTATCTCGACCCTGACGGCGGGGTTCGTCATCATTCGCGAGTACGTGATGGGTCTTCCCGAATCATCGAAGGCGAGGGCCGGATTGAACTCAACCAGCTTCACCGTCTCTTTCGTGCCCGGTATCAGGAAGCTCTGTCCGATCTTCAGCCTCTGCGTCCCCGTCTGCCCCCCGGGGGACTTTACGGTCAGGACGGCGGTGCCGTTTGACAGGTCGTCCATGAGGCCGTAACTCGACTGGTAGAACGTAACGCCGTCGTATGTGAGCGGATGGTTCACCCTCACCCACTGCGAGAGGACGGGCCGGCCGCCCTTTATCACCGTAAGAAGGCTCCTGTAAGACCTGGGCATGTCGCTCGTGCCGTAATAGCGCACCTCGAACTGCTGGCAGAGCACATGGAAATCAAGGGGGATAAGCCCCACCCGCTCCAGGCTCTTTTTAAAAGCGGCAACGTCCTCGCCCGCGGCCTGGGCGGCCAGCCGGAAGTTGCCGCCCGCGGCGTCCAGCCCGCTCATGAGGCTAGCCCTCAGGCTGTCCTGGGACGGATCGGAAAGATCGGCCGAACGTGAAAAGGCGATATTCGTGGAATAGCCCTCAGGCAGGTTCAGCATACCCTGGAAACCGAGGAAAATGCCCAGTAAGGCGCCGATGAGGATTACCAGTATGCTAAAGTGGGTGACATAGACGCCCGAGCGGCTCCAGGCATGCTTCTGCGCATAAAGCTCGAAGGCCCCGCCCTCCTCTTCGTGCCTGGCCGCCCTGAAGCCGAGGGATTTCATCCCGGAGACGGCCTTCTTCTCCAGGGCGGCGGGGCTGTCATGGAGCCTGAATTCCTTCCTTATGGACATCTTTATCATGGCATCCGCCGAAAGCGGCCTCATGGGGGCGCGCATCGTGCGCCATATGCCCGGAAACCTTTCAGTCGAGCAGACAAGCAGGTTTACCGCAAAAAGCATCAACAGCGTCAGAAACCACCACGAACGGTACATGTTCATGAAACCGAGGGCGTGCAGCGCCTTGTAGGCCGAGGGCGCAAGCCCCGCCCCTACAAAATGGGTGAGCACCTCGATGTTCGTTCGGTAAGGGGCCTGCTGCTCTATGATGGTGCCCACAATCGAGGTAAGGCCGATCAGGGCGAACAATACGACCGCCAGTTTTATCGAGGCGAAGAAGGACCAGACCTTATCGGAGAAGCTCTTCGAAGCCAATACGAAATACTCCTTTCATGTGATTGGACCCCTCAAAACCCCAAATTTATAATAATTGGTTACGCCGCCTAATAGCAATCCGGGGCCGGGCCTCAGCGTCAGATTTGCAGGGCAATGCCGGCCCCGCATTGGTGACGAAGGCCTACCGGCCCTCCACCGGCACGGGCTTGTCCCGCCGGGCGTCGACGATGCAGAAAAACCCGAAAGGCTCGCCATACGGGTTCAGGAGTCTGTGCGGCTCACCGGGGCTTATGTATATCGTGTCCAGGTAATCAACCTCGTGCAGGCGGCGGCCCAGCCTCACCCTGCCCCGTCCCTTTATGACCACCACGACATGCTCATGCCTGTGGGTCTCAAGGCTGGTGTTTCCGCCCGGGGAGACCTCGAAATATCTCAGGTGGAATTTCGTTTTCTCGCCCCTCTCTCCGGCGACCAGCAGATGCCTTGCCACCCTGGTCCAGTCTTCGGAAGGGCCCTTTTTGTATATGACCGGCCTTACCCCCTTCCATGAACAGCCGCCCTTGTGCTTTAAAACCCTGCTTTTCGTCCTGGCTTCCACGCGCATTTCGCCTCCGGGTTCAGTTTTTTTATCCGCTGCCGTCTCATTCAAACGTGATCGCGACCTTCAGCGAATCCCCCGCCTCCGCGGCCAGTCTGTACGCCCTCCGGGTCTCTTCGATGGGGAAGCGGTGGGTCACCACCATCCGCGCGCTTACGCGCCCCTCCCCGATCATCCCGAGCGCCGCCCTGGTCTCTTCGGGGCCGGTCGAATAGCTCGGTATCAGGCTGATCTCCCTGAAATAAATCTCGTTGGGGTCGATAGGGAGGACCTCGCCCGGTTTCGCCGGCGTGAAGAGAATGATTTTGGCCCCCGTCCCGGCCGCCTTGATGGCCGCCATTATCGCCTGAACGCTGTTTGGCAGGGCTATGACCAGTTCCGCCATCCCGCCCGCCGTGAGCCCGCTTACCGCACGCTCAAAGTCCTCGCGCGAGACATCGATTACGTGATCGGCCCCGAGTTCCATGGCCTTTCGAAGCCGGAAGGAAACCCGGTCGGCCCCTATCACCTTTTTAACCCCCAGGGCCTTAAGGACAATCAGATGGAGTATGCCCATTACGCCCAGGCCGATGACAACCGCGGTCTCCGGAAACCAGTCTCTGCGAAACCAGTTTCCCTGAGACCAGTCTCTCTGGGGCTGGCCTCTCTGGGGCTGGCCTATATTAAGCCCGGCCCGCCTGATTGCCTTAAGGACGCAGCCCAAGGGCTCCACGAGCATGCCGTCCTCGAAGGAAACCCCGGGCGGCAGGATGAGCGTGTCTTGTTCCAGGTTAACCCGCGGGATCAGGATATACTCCGATATGCCCCCGGGATAGATCGAAGAGGCCTTCCACGTGGGACAGTGGACGAAGTCGCCCCTCCTGCAAAACTGGCATCCCTCAGTGTCCATGCAAGGGGCATGGTGATGGACCGCGACCCTGTCGCCCGGCCTGAAACCGGCGACACCCGCGCCAGTTTTCACGATCACGCCGGAGGGCTCGTGGCCGAGCGTAAGGGGCGCCTTTTTTTCTATATACCAGGCCATGAGGTCGCCGGAGCAGATACCCGAGGCCATCGTCTTTAAGAGGGCCTCGCCGGGGCCCGGCTCCGGGACGGGCATCTCCTCGATCCTGATATCCTCAAAACTATAGAGCCGCGCCGTCTTCATGCTGCAGGGCCTATCTCAAAATCGCTTCCGGCCGTCCCGCCCTGGCGGGACTGAACTCAAGGCAGACCGCGTCATAACAGGTCCCGGCAAAATCAATCTCCCGCCCTGATTATGTATTTGATGCCCCGTCCCCGGGCCAGCCTCTCGAACGCCTTCCGGGCCCCGGAAAGCATATATTGGCCCGATATGAGCGGTTTTACATCGATTTTCCCTTCCACAAGGAGGCTCCGGGCCTTCCTGACGTCGGCGGGGCAAAAATGAAAAGAGGCCATGAGCGTAAGCTCATCATAGTGGATGAGGTGGGAAGGCCAGGAGACCAGCGCGCCTTTTTCGAGTCCGCCGAAGAGCATTATCCGTCCCCCGCGCCTTGCATATCCCGGAGCGGCCTGCCAGACCTCCTTCCGCCCGGTGCACTCGAGGACGTAATCGGCGCCCAGGGGGGCGAATTCCCTCATCGCCTTTTTTGCCTCCCCCGGCCTGAATACGCAATCGGCTCCCAGTTTTCCGGCAAGCGCGAGCCTCGATGCCTCGAGCGCGCATACGGCCACCCTGAGCCCCCTCGCCTTCAGAATCAGAAGGTGTAAAAGCCCGATCGGCCCGGCCCCGAAGACCAGGGCGGCCGCCCCCTTTACGGCCTCAAATCTTTCCACGCCGTGCACCACGCAGCTCAGCGGCTCCAGGAAGGCGGCCTCCTCGAACGAGAGGGTCTCAGGTTTCAAAAACGTGTTTGTTTTAACAATATGGCGCGGCAAAAGCACGTACTGGCCGAAGGCGCCAAGCACCTTCGTGTCCATTATCTCGCGGCAGAGGTTATAAAGCCCTTTTTTGCAGTAGGCGCACTTGCCGCAAGGCGCCGTGTGGACGGCCATGACGGCGTCGCCCGGCCTGAATTTCCGGACGCCGCTTCCCGCGTCAACGACCGTCCCCGAAAATTCATGCCCGAAGGGGCCCGGCATCGGGATCAGGCTGTGCCCCCGCCTCCAGGCCTTCAGGTCCGTGCCGCAGGTGAGTGCCGCCTCCACCTTTACTAGAAGCTCCCCCTTTGCCGGCCGGGCAACGGGCACCGTCCTTAATTCGGTCTCTCCTGGAGCGACTAACCAAAGTTGTTTCATCTCCATGGGATGGATCAGAAGACGAGCATCCCGCCCGAAAACTGGCCTATGAGGGCCGCGGCGACGAAAACAGGTATGTAGTGCCAGCTCAACTGGGACAGCCTCCTGCCGAGGAAAATAAACGGGATGGGCAGATGTATGTAGAGAAACCAGCGGAAGGACAACTTCCTCTCCTTTACCCTCAGGTAGCCGAAGGGCAGATTAAGAAGGACCGTGAAAAAAAACAGCCCGAGCACCAATGCCAGTCTGGTTTCAAAACCCATCCTATCAAATTACCCTAAAAATCAAAAGAGTGTCAAACGGGTGCCCGCCTGAGGCAATGTCCCCGGGGAGGGGCAGAGGACGGGCAACTTCACCGCAACGGGGGCCGCAAGGTCCGCATCCCTTCAATTGACCGGCTTCCCTTTGGCCGGATCGCGGGAATCATTCCCGAAAAGCGAAGAAGGATTCCGCCCGATTTTATCCTTACAAATAAATTTCCGGCCGGCGGACGTAAATCGTTTGCTAATCGGAGCTGAAAATGTCTTCCTGGAAGCCATGATTACCCAGGTCCAGGAGGGCGGGCAAGGCCTTTTCGAAATAGACGACCAAATCCGGGTCGAACTGCCTGCCGGCTTCGTTTATTATCTCATTTTTCACCTCTGCCGGACCAAGGGCGCGCCTGTATGACCTGTCCGAGGTAAGAGCATCATAAACATCAGCCATGGCGATTATCTGAGCCCCCATGGGGATTTCCTTTCCCTTAACACCGTAGAATCGCTCCCCGT